>JBDHHL010000157.1:0-9140 GCA_039589375.1 Gemmatimonadota bacterium
CGCCGGCGACATCGGTTCGACGACCTCTTCCCGGTGAACGCGCAGGCGGAGTACGCGGCGACCGGCAACCGCGTCGTTCAAGCCTCGTGCGATCGTCTCGGCCTCAGGAAGCTCGGGCATTCCTAGTCGGAACGCTCCCGTTCGATTTCCCGGTAACCTATGTCGCGGCGGAAATACTTCCCATCGAAACGGATTGCGGCGGCGGCCGCTCGCGACTTCTCGGCGGCCGTGCTCGTATCGGATCCAAGCCCTACGACTCCCAGGACCCGTCCGCCGCTGGTGACGAGTTGGCCCTCGGGGTCGCGGCGTGTCCCGGCGTGCAGGACGATCAAATCGGGGTCCTGTTCGAGCGACTCGGGTATTTCGATCACCTTCCCTTTGTCGTAAGAGCCCGGATAGCCCCCGGAGGCGAGCACCGTGCACACGGCCGTTCGCCCGCTCCAGGTCAAGCTCTCACGCTCGATCGATTCGCCGCGCGCGACTCGCTCGAAGGGCTCGAGCAGCGAGCTCTCGAGCAACGGAAGGATGGCCTGCGTCTCGGGGTCCCCAAAGCGGCAGTTGAATTCGATCACATAGGGGTCGCCGTCGACGATCATCAGGCCGCAGTACAACACGCCACTGAAGGTGCGGTCCTGCTTCCGCATCTCGGTTAGGGTCGGCATGACGACACGCTCGGTCACCTTATCGATCAAAGCGTCATCGGCGATCGAGACCGGCGCGTAGGCGCCCATGCCACCGGTGTTGAGACCGGTGTCTCCTTCGCCGATCGGTTTGTGATCTTGGGAAGGGATGAGTGGGAGCGCGCTGGCACCGTCGGTGAGGTAGAGCAGCGACAGTTCCTCTCCGACCAAGCAGTCCTCCACGACCACGATCGAGCCGGCGCCGCCGAACAGATCGTCGACGAGCATCGATCGCGCAGCGTCCACCGCATCGTCTACCGTCTGGCAGACGATGGAGCCTTTGCCGGCCGCGAGCCCCGAGGCCTTCACGACTATGGGCGCACCGCGGTCACGGATATAGCGCTCGGCGTCGTCGAGGTCCTGGAACGTACCGTGTCCTGCTGTGGGGACGCCCGCCTCGTCCATCAGCGCTTTGGCGAACGCCTTCGAGCCCTCGATCTCGGCGGCTCGACTCGACGGGCCGAAGATCGTCAAACCGCGCTGCTGAAACGTGTCGACGATGCCTGCCACCAGCGGCGCTTCGGGGCCGACAATGGTCAGGTCGATCTCTCGCGAGTCAGCGAAGTCCGCCAGTGCTTCCACTTCCTCCGGTTTCAGCGGGACGGACTCCGCCAATCCCTTGGTACCGCCGTTGCCGGGCGCCGCGTAGATCTGGGCGCTGGCCTGTTCACGCTTCAGCTGCCAGATGAGCGTGTGCTCGCGCCCTCCTGAACCGACGACCATTATCCTCATGTTTCCAATCTCGATGTTGGTGACACGCAGTCGATGGTCGTGTCGAACCTCAAACGGCGGATAGCGCCTGGTCGAGGTCCTCGATCAGATCTTCAACGTCTTCGATGCCCACCGATAGGCGAACGAGTCCTTCGGTGATGCCCATTTCTTCGCGCTGCTCCAGCGGCACCGCAGCATGCGTCATCGCCGCGGGGTGGCTGACCAAGCTCTCGACGCCGCCCAGGCTCTCGGCAAGGGTGAAGACCCGAGTAGCCCGGCAGAAGCTGTCGGCGCGCTGGCGATCCCCAAGCTCGAACGAGATCATGCCACCGAAACCGGTCATCTGCTTCTTCGCCAGCTCGTGCTGCGAGTGCGAGGCGAGCCCGGCGTAGAAGACTTCGCTCACCCTATCGTCTCCAGCCAGCCACTCGGCTATCAGACGCCCGTTGCGGTCGTGTGCCTCCATGCGGACGTGCAGCGTCTTCGTCCCGCGAAGCACAAGCCAGCAATCCATCGGACCGGGCACGGCGCCTGCCGACTTCTGAAGAAAGCGCAGCCCTTCGCCGATCGCCTCGTTCGATGTCAGGACGAGACCGCCCACGACGTCGCTGTGTCCGTTGAGGTACTTCGTGCTCGAGTGAACGGTTGCGTCGGCGCCAAGTTCGAGAGGCCGCTGGAAATAAGGAGTCGCGAAGGTATTGTCGACCACGAGCCAAGCGCCGTTCCTGTGAGCGATTTCGGCTGCGGCCGCGATGTCGGTGATGTGCATGAGCGGGTTGGTGGGCGTCTCGACCATGATGAGGCGCGTGTTCTCGCGCGTCGCCGCGTCGATACGCTCCGGTTCGCGCGTGTCCACGAACGAGAACTCCAGTCCCAGCCGGCCCAGGACCTGGCGGAACAGTCGGTCCGTACCCCCGTACACATTGGCGCCGCAAATGACGTGGTCGCCCGCGGAGAGGAGCTTGACGATCGCCTCGATGGCGGCCACCCCGGAAGCGAAGGCGGCGCCCTGCTTCGCTCCTTCCAGAGCGGCGACGTTCCCCTCGAGAGCCGTGCGCGTGGGGTTGGAAACCCGAGCGTACTCGTAGCCCTTGTGGACGCCGATCGCCTCCTGTGCATACGTGGAAGTCTGATATATGGGCGTCATGATGGCTCCGGTCGCGGGGTCGGGCCGCTGGCCGGCATGGATCGCGCGTGTCGCGAAGCGAAGCTTGTCGTCAGGCCTCATGATCGGATCCTGTGCTCCTTGCATGTAACTTTGTCGATTGGGGATAGCCGAGGAATAGACAGTCTAGTCCCCGAGGGCGTGCCAGTCCAGCGAGTCCAACCTACCCAAGAATGCCGGTGGTTAAGTAGATTACTCTCCGTGTCGCGAGAACGGCGCGCTAGTGGAATCGTATCGAGGACGGGGAATGGCAATCCCAGAAACCTTGGTCGTCAGCGTCTCGGGAATTCGGGGCCGGGTGGGGATCGACCTCAACCCGCAGGTCGTAGCCGGCTTCGCCGCGGCGTTCGGGACCTACGTTCGCGAGCAGGGGTGGGGCGACCACGTGGCTATCGGCCGCGACTCGCGCTTGAGCGGCCCTGCCTTTGTCAGAGCAGCGACGGCCGGCCTGCAGGCGGTCGGCTGCCGCGTGAGTGACCTCGGACTGGTGCCTACGCCGACGGCTCTACTCGAGATTCAGCATCAGAGGCTTGCCGGGGGCATAGTAGTGACCGCCAGCCACAACCCCAAGGAGTGGAACGCCCTCAAGCTCGCCAGCCCGGACGGCGCCTTTCTGACGCCGGAGCAGGGTGCGGAGTTCCTGACGGCGCTCCGGGCGGAAAAGCAACCGGCCTACGTGTCCGGTGCCTTCGGCCAGGCGGACGAACTCCCGGGTGCTGTCGAGCGGCATATCGAGAGCGTGCTCGGTCTCGATTTGATCGACCCGGATCGCATCGCCGATATGGGCTTCAAGGTCGTACTAGACTGCACGCGTGGCGCCGGTGGCGTGATCCTGCCGTCGCTGTTCGAACGGCTTGGCTGTGAAGTCGTGGGTATCGATCTGGAACCCGACGGCCGCTTTCCCCGGGAGCCCGAGCCGATCCCGCAGAACATGACGGCGCTGTGCGAGCGTGTGCCGCTGGAAGGCGCCGACCTCGGGATGGCAGTGGATCCGGATGTGGACCGTCTGGCCCTCGTGGATGCAAACGGCCGCGCGATCGGCGAGGACTACACTTTGGCGCTGGCTAGCCGCCTGGTGCTGGCCCGCCAGTCGGGTCCGGTCGTGGCCAACCTGTCGACGAGCCAGATCGTCGAGACGGTCTGCAAGGAGGCAGGGGTCGAATACCACCAGGCTCCAGTGGGGGAAGCGAATGTGGCCGCGGTGATCAAGCAGGTCGGCGCCGTGGTCGGCGGAGAGGGGAACGGTGGTGTGATTCTCCCGGCGCTCCACTACACCCGGGACGCGCCGCTTGCCGTAGCCCTGGTTCTGCAACTGCTGACCGAAGTCGGCGTCAATTTGACTGAAATTGTGGCGCAATACCCACAGTTCTGCATTGTCAAGGACCGGTTTCCAAGGGTCGGAGTGGCGGTCGACAGCGCTCTGAAAGCGGTCGAAAAGGCCTTTCCCGACGCCGAATTCGACCGCCGGGACGGGCTTCACCTCCGCTGGCGCGAGCGGGATATCTGGCTTCACTGCCGGCCTTCGGGGACGGAACCGATTTTGCGAGTTATCGCTGAAGGGCCCGCCAGCAGGGAGAATGAGGTACGGGAACTCGTCCGGACGGTTGGTACTATGATAGCGCGACCGGGCCGGTAGGGGACAGGAAAGAAGCTGCCACATGTGCGGAATCGTAGGGTATGTAGGGAAGTGTGAGGCGACCCCCCTGCTTCTCGAGGGTCTGCAGCGGCTGGAGTACCGCGGTTATGACTCGGCCGGTATCAGCGTGTGCTCGAACGGGACCATCGACACGCGCAAGATGGCGGGGAAGATCGCCGACCTGGCCAAGTCTCTCGTGGGTGACGAGCCCAACGGGACAGTCGGGATAGCCCACACACGCTGGGCTACCCACGGCGCGCCCACTTCCGGTAACGCCCATCCCCACTTCGACGATTCCGGCGAGATCGCAGTCGTCCACAACGGAATCATCGAGAACGCGAAGGTCCTGCGCCGGAAGCTGGAGGAACTCGGCCACGTCTTCCGTAGCGAGACCGACTCGGAGGTCCTGGCCCACTTGATCGAGGAAACCTACGAGGACAACCTGGAGGAAGCCGTCGCCGCGGCCTTAACGCAGGTGGAAGGGACATACGGCATCGCGGTCGTCTCTAGTCGAGACCCCCAGAAACTGGTGGCCGCGAGGAACGGGTCCCCGCTGTTGCTGGGGCTGTGCGACGACCACTGCTACTTCGTTGCCTCCGATGCCGCAGCAGTCGTCAAGCACACGCGCGACGTAGTGTATCTGGATGACGGCGAGCTGGCCGTCCTCGATAGAACGGGCTACCGCACCCTCGACCTGAAGGGACGCCCGCTGACCAAGGAGGTGAGCCGCGTCTCCTGGGACATGGAGACGATCGAGAAGGGCGGCTTCCCGCACTACATGCTCAAGGAGATCTTCGAGCAGCCGGATTCCATCCGGGATACCATGCGTGGCCGGCTGCTCGAGACAGACGGCGTCGCTCGCCTGGGCGGCCTAGCCGAGTGCCTCCCGTGGGAGGACATCGCTAAGTACAACCGCATCGTTCTGACGGCTTGTGGCACGTCCTGGCACTCAGCGCTCATCGGTGAGTATATGCTCGAGGAGTTCTCGCGGCTGCCGGTGGAGACGGAATACGCATCCGAGTTCCGCTACCGGAACCCGGTGCTGGATGAGCGATCGCTGGTCATCTCGATCTCGCAGTCCGGCGAGACGGCGGATACGCTGGCCGCCCTGCGAGAGGCAAAGGCCAAAGGCGCTCGAGCGACCGCCATCGTCAACGTCGTCGGCTCGACCATCGCCAGGGAATCGGACTGCGGCGTATATCTCCACGCCGGGCCTGAGATCGGTGTCGCGTCCACCAAGGCATTCACTTCTCAGGTCGTCGCACTGGCGCTCTTCAGCCTCTACTTCGGGAGGCATACCGGCGTTACGGAGAAGCGAGGACGCGAACTGGTGGCGGAGATGCTGAGGTTGCCGGACCTGATCGCTCAGATCCTCGACCGCAACGATGAAATCCGGAAACTTGCGGAACTCTACCACCACCACCGGAACTTCCTCTATCTGGGGCGCGGCTACAACTTCCCGGTCGCGCTCGAGGGCGCTCTCAAGCTGAAGGAGATCAGCTACATTCACGCGGAGGGCTATCCTGCCGCCGAAATGAAGCACGGACCTATCGCGTTGATCGATGAGAATATGCCGGTCGTGTTCATCGCTCCGCGTGACAGCGTTTACCAGAAGGTGCTGTCGAACATCGAAGAGGTGAAGGCTCGCGGCGGCCGGGTGATCGCCATCACCACCGACGGGAACGGCGAGCTGCATAGCCTTGCCGACCACACGATCTCAGTGCCTTCGACCCTGGAGATGCTACAGCCGGTCCTGAACGTGATCCCGTTGCAGCTACTCGCCTACCATATCGCGGTGCTTCGGGGCTGTGATGTCGACCAGCCCCGCAACCTGGCGAAGAGCGTGACGGTGGAGTAGCGCCGGAAAGGCCGCTCGGCCCGCGAGGCAGCCCTTTGGCCGTGGTTGCGCGCCCCCACTCATACAACAATTTTCTCTCTCCATGCGTCTCGTACTTCAGCGGGTAGCTAGGGCGGAGGTCCGCGTGGACGGCGAGCGGGTGGGCTCGATCGATCGGGGCTATCTTCTGCTGGTGGGATTCACGTCGGGCGATGAGGAAGAGACGCTTCGCTGGATGATCGAGAAGGTGCGGGGCTTGAGGTTGTTCCCAGACAGCGAAGGAAGGATGAACTTGCCGATCGAGGACGTCGGCGGCGAGATCTTGGTCGTCTCGCAGTTCACACTCTACGCGGACGTACGCAAGGGTCGGCGCCCCTCCTTCGTAGATGCTGCGGAGCCGGACGAAGCGGAACGGCTGTACGACCGCTTCGTCGAGCTACTTCGGCAAGGAACGATCCCGGTCGCCACAGGGACCTTCGGCGCCAGGATGGAGGTCGACCTGGTGAACGACGGGCCCGTGACGCTCATCATCGAGAGGGACTGAACGGTGAGGCCAAACCTAACGTCATACTTGGCGTGTTCCGCGACGTTGCTCGTGCTTTCGTCGGCGAGCGCGTGGGCGCAGACGGCGTGGGACCCGAATGCGATCGCCTACGAAGGTCCTCCGGCCTGGCAGCAGGCGGCGGTAGCGGAGCTGAATCGGCACCTGCCGACCGACTCCGGCTATTGGGTGCTAGGGCCGCTGAACCTGACGGTGGACCTTCCCGACACGATGGACCTGGTTCGCACGACGTTGCGTATCATCGTCCCCGACCTGGCGGGCTCGCGGTCGGTCACCCAAAGGCTGAGGATGCCGACCGGAGGTGTCGCCCTCGAGGAGCTGCAGCCGTCGGATACGCTACCGCACGAGCTACCGCCCGGCTATCCGGGGCGCTTTCTAAAAGGGAACATCGTGGGCGAAAGGATCTTCGTTCAGGTTCTCACCGTTCAGCAGCACCGGTGGCTGCTATGGGCGCAGCGATCCGACGTGGTGAGCATACGGGAGCTGGTGACCGGTTCGCTGGCGCGGTATAGCAACGCGATAACCGAGTACCTGGCCGCCGTGGATAGCGGCCGACCCACGACGCGTCCTCCCCGCGCATCGGTGTACGGGCTGGACGCGATGCTTGATCTGTACGCGGGGCCGCCCGACCCGGTAGTTCGCGATCGTGAGGGGTACCTCAACCTGCTTCGCGAGAACCAGGTCTTTACACTAAACGGTGAAGTGAAGGACGTGTACGGGTTCCTGCCTGGTCCGCGGCTGATCGGCTGGCTCGAGGAAGAAGCGGATGAGGTCCTGTTTCTGAATCGTGACGGCGCGATGGCGCTGCAACACCGCTACGGCGACCTGATGCGCGCCCGTGAGGATTGGTCGGGCCTTCCGGTGCTTACCGGGACGACGATCTCGTCGTTGCGACAGGGGCGATATGTGTTTGTCGTCGATCGCTTCGGGTTCATGCGCGTCGGACCTGCCGCTGAGATGGATGCGACGGGTCGACCTGCGGCCTCGGCGGCGGTCCTCGCCCACGGCGATCCAGTAAGGGTAGCCGGCGAGCTGCTGCTAGAGGCGACTCCCGGAGAAACACCGCGGGTGCTCGAGCTCAACGTCAACTCGGAAGAGTACTTCTTCAGCAACCGCTCCATGTCGCTCTACGAGGATGTTGAAGAGCGTTCTGACCGCTACGTCGCGGCGCTCGGTCACGCGCTGAGCGCGCTCGATTTGGCGCGGATACCGCGCGACAACATCCTCATCCGCAAATTCTGAGCATCGGGGTCGATTCCGTGCAATACCGTCCGAGGGCCGGGGTCCAGAGGCAGCGATGGCTCCCCAACTGATTCTGGCCTCGAAGAGTCCGCGCCGGGCGGAGCTGCTGACGCGCCTCGGGCTCGAGTTCGTTGTTCGGATTCCTGAGGTCGACGAGTCGCTGATGCCCGGCGAGGAGCCCGCCGCCGCGGCTGACCGACTGGCGCGGAGCAAGGCCGAAGTGGCGCCTACGGACGGGGCCCTGTCCATCGGCTGCGATACACTGGTCGTGCACCGGGGTGGGATGCTCGGCAAACCCGCGGGCGGCGAAGATGCAGTTGCCATGCTTCGGCGACTCCAGGGCGAGGAGCACGTCGTTTACACGGGTATCGCGCTGGCGATGCCGGGGCGTGTCGAGAGCGCCGTGGAGGCTACACGTGTGTGGTTTCGCCCGCTCGACGCTCAGGAATGCGAGGAATACGTTGGCACGAACGAGCCAATGGACAAGGCAGGGGCTTACGGTATCCAGGGGTTCGGTGCGGCGATCGTCGAGCGCATAGAGGGCGACTACTTCAATGTCATGGGCCTGCCGATCCAGCGGCTTCTCGAGCTGTTCAATCGCTTCGGGTGGCGATATGCCTTTGGCAGGCTAGTTGAGTTGGATTGAGGCAACAGGACAGTAGCTTTCCTTATCGATCATCCTTGCGTCGGACATACTGGACCCCCTCTCTTGATGCGACGGATCGGGCGGCGTACGTTCGCGGCCAGTTCCAACACAGTGAACCCTGAGGAATTCGGTACGCCTGAAAGTGGTGAGTGATGTACCCCGCGCAGTCCGCTGGCACGACGACGCCGTGCGGATCATCGATCAGACCCGGCTCCCCGGTGAGTACACAGAGCTCGACCTGGTGGAGGTGGAAGAGGTCGTAGAGGCGATCCAGAACTTGCGGGTCAGGGGCGCTCCCGCCATCGGTATCGCTGGCGCCCTGGGGTTGGTCGCTTCGCTCAAGCTCCATCTCGGTTCGGCTCCAGATGAGTTTCGAAGCTACCTCGCCGAGAACGCCCGGCGTATCCGTGCGGCACGTCCCACCGGTGTGAACCTCGCCTGGGCCGTCGATCGATTGGTCAAGCTGGTAGGTTCGATGGGCGACTCTCCCAATGCCCAAGTCTGGGAAGCGTTGCGCGCCGAGGCGTCCAAGATCCTCGACGAAGACAGAGACATGTGTCGCCGCATCGGTGAGCACGGTCTCGGACTCTTTCGTGACGGGATGACGGTGCTCACGCACTGCAATGCCGGCGCCCTCGCGACGGGTGGAATAGGGACCGCG
>JBDHHL010000158.1:0-9136 GCA_039589375.1 Gemmatimonadota bacterium
AGCTGCTCTCCAGCTTTTCGCCGTCGAGCGATCCGTCGACGCTGAGTCGGAACACCCAGAGATTCCACGGGTCGTGCTCCTCCCGCTGGACGACCGCCACCTCGGGCGCCTCATACACGACCCGCAGGCGCGGAGCCAGCGGCGTCGTTTCGACGAACTGCACCAGTCCCAGAGCGATGGTCTGCGTGAGTCGTTCGCGCACTTCCGCATCGGTGTCGGTGGGGTCGGTGATGTAGGAGAGCGACTTCTCCAGTCCGGCAAAGATCCCTCGGCCCAGGTAGTCGAGCGTGTAGTGTTGTCCGCCGCCGCCCGTTCGCTGATCGGTCACGAGCAGATGCACCTCGGAGTCCCGTCGATCCCGAACCCAGTTCACCCAGGTGATCTCGCGCCGGAAGTGGTCGAAGTCGCAGTTCCGTGCATTACAGTCGAGGAACACATTGAGAGCCTGGGCCGTCGTATCGGCTGCAGGCTCCTGGGCCGCAGCCTGGGGTGACGAGACAACTATGTAAGTCGCGGACAGGACAATCAGCTTCGCTAGCTGTCGTTTCATGCACGCTCCCCTGTACGACTCGCTCTTCCAGGTCCCCGCGAGCCTCAGCCGGATTCTATCTCTTTGGGGTACTTCCACGCACGGGCGGAACTGTGTCGAAAGGGGCTCAGATTACGTAAACACTTAGGTAGCCCCAATCGTTGTGGCCAGGACCGCACCCGGACTGATTCTGGAAACGCTCGAGGGATCCTCGAGCTCAGCGGCTGGCGATCCCCTTTATCCGCTCGACGATCTCAGCCCGCTGGTCGTCCTGCCGGAGTATCAGGAGGATCGTGTCATCGCCCGCGACGGTGCCCAGTAGCTCCGGCCAAGCCTCGAGGTCGATGGCTTCCGCCACGGCCTGGGCCGAGCCGGTCAGCGTCTTCACGACGATGAGATTGCCGACGCCCTCGACGTCGAACAGAAGATGTGGGAGCAGTCTTTCGAGGGCCGGGCCGATTTCCTCGCCGTCCGTGGCCGCAGCGTAATAGCTCTCCCCTTCCACATGCGGGACCTTCGCCACGCGAAGTTCCTTCAGGTCACGGGAGAGGGTGGCCTGAGTCACGTCGAATCCACGCTCGAGCAGCACACGGCGCAGCTCGTCCTGGCTGCGGACCCGCTGCGTCCGGATTAGCTCGAGGATGGCTTCCTGGCGTTTTCGCTTGGCCGGGCTCTGCGGCACGTCAGCTCCGTGTCCTGGGTCAGTGAGGAATCTAAACGTCCGCAACCGAGCCACAACGCCGTGACGTACTCACGCGGCCATGGTGCGGCGGAACCTCGCGATTGCCAGCTGGAGCGTGACCGCCGCGATCAGAGCGAGGGCTACGTACTGGCGCCACAGCTCGTCGAATCCGGCCCCCTTGAGAAATACCGGGCGCACGACCTCTAGAAAATGACGCACCGGATTCAGCAACGTCAGCCACTGAAACATCTCCGGCATGCTGCTGATGGGATAGAAGAAGCCGGAGAGGATGATGGCTGGTAGGAGGAACAGGAACAACGACATGAAGGCTTCCTGCTGTGTCCGCGAGATAGTGGAGATGAGCAACCCGACGGCCAGCCCCGAAATGATGTAGATGAGCGCGGCGGGCAGCAGGACGAGTAGGGAGCCGCGCATGGGAATGCCGAACCACAGGACAGCGACCGCCGAGACCAAGAAGAGGTCGATGAGACAGATGATCGCTGCCGGAACGGTCTTACCGAGCATCAGTTCCGTCGGCGTGAGAGGACTTACCGTAAGCTGGTCGAGCGTCCCCAGCTCTCGCTCGCGCACGACCGCCAGAGCCGTCAGCAGCAGAGACATGAGCAAGATGACGATCGCGATCACCCCGGGCACATTGTAGACGCGGCTCTCCAGCTGAGGGTTGTACCAGGCGCGGGTTCGCAGGTCCACTCCCCCAGCTATGACAATCCCCGACGCCAAGGCTCGCTGGATGGCGAATCGCTGCACGATCTGTGTGAGGTACCCCTGGGCCACCGTGGCCGTATTGGAGTTCGTGCCGTCGAGGACGATCTGGACTCTTGAGCCGCGAGCATTGGCGAGCTGCCGGGCGAAGCCCGCCGGGATCTCGATCCCGACTTCGGCATCGCCGTAGTCCAAGGCGCGTACAAGATCACGCGGTCGCTCCGAGTAGCCTACGACTCTGAAGTACCCCGTGGAGGTTATGACCTCGACCAGTTCCCGAGACGCGGCCGTCCGGTCGTGATCCACAACGAAGGTCGCTGTGTTCCTGATGTCGGTGTTGACGGCGTATCCGAAAGCCACTAACTGAATCACGGGCGCGATGAAAAGGACCCGCTTCATCCTCGGATCGCGGAATATCTGCCGCAGCTCCTTCTTGAGCATCTCGCGTACCCGCGCCGGCGCGAATCGCATCAAGCCAACTCCTTCTTGAAGGCGCGAACCGCGAGGGAGAGTCCTACGGTCGCAAAGATGATCATCGCGACAGCCTCGACCCACAGAACGGACGGACCGACTCCCTTGAGAAAGATGCCCTTGGTCACCGTGATGTAGTAGCGCGCCGGCACGATGTAGGTCACCGCCTGGAGAGCGACCGGCATCGTCGAGATCGAGAACAGAAATCCGGATAGCAGCAGCGCCGGCAAGTATGTCGTCTGCAATGCGACCTGCGTGGCCAGCACCTGCGTCTTGACGGCCGCCGAGATAAAGACGCCGAAGCTCAGAGCCCCCAACAAGAACAGGAGAGTAAGGCCGGCGAGCAACAGGAGATTCCCGCGCAAGGGCACGTCGAACACGAGAAGACCCGCTAGAATCGCCAGCACCACATCGAAAATACCGATCGCGACATAGGGCAACAGCTTGCCGATCACGACCTCGAGACGATGCACCGGTGTCGCCGCCAACTGCTCCATCGTGCCCCGCTCCCACTCGCGGGCGATGGTCAGCGCGGTCAGCATGGCGGCGATGATCGACATGATGACGGCGATGAGACCGGGCACGATCATGTTGCGGCTCTCGAGGGTCTCGTTGTACCAGACCCGCGATTCCGCCGCCACGGGAAGCGTCATCCTCCGCCCCTGCAGCACTAGTTCGGTCGAGTACTGAGCGACGATCGCCTGGCCGTAGTTCTGGGCGATAGTGGCCGTGTTGGCATCGGAGCCATCCAGCAGCATCTGCACCGGCGCGCCGCGTCCGGCGCTCAGGTCTACGCTGAAGCCCGGTGGGATCACCAGAGCGACCTTGACCTTCCCGGTTTCCAGAAGCGCGTCGATTTCGCGTTGGCTACCCGGGTAAGTCAGGATATCGAAGTAACCCGAGCTTTCGAACCTCTCAATCAACGAACGACTCGCGCTGCTTCCGCTCTCGTCCAAGACCGCCATCTCGATGTTCTTCACATCGAAGCTGATCGCGTAGCCGAAGAACAGGATGAGAAAGACCGGAAGCACGAACGCCATGATCAGGCTCCGCGGGTCGCGGCGGAGCTGTATCGTCTCCTTGCGGGCCATGGCGAGCAGGCGCGACGCGTTCATCCGGCCACAGTCCCTCCCGAGCGGCGGACGAACGCGACGAAGACGTCCTCGAGGGACGGCCCGATCGGCTGGATCGATTCCGTAGCGTAGCCGGCCGCCGCCAGCCGTTCGGGGATCTCGCGAGCGCCGGCCGCCTCGTCTTCCACCATGGCGTGGACAGCACGGCCGAACATGGTGACCTCGAGGATGCCCGGTGCTCCCTGCAGGACCTCTACGGCCCGCGGCGCGTCGTCCGCGATGACCTCGAGGATCGGCTCCTGGATGGCCTCCTTCAGGTTTTGAGGTTGATCGAGGGCTATGATCCTGCCGCGGTTCATTAGCGCCAGGCGACTGCAGTACTCCGCCTCCTCCATGTAGTGGGTGCTGACAAAGACGGTCGTCCCCGCGCCCGCGAACTCGTAAATGAGATCCCAGAAATTGCGGCGGGAGATCGGATCCACGCCCGAGGTCGGCTCGTCGAGAAACAGGATCGGCGGCTCGTGCACCACGGCGCAGCCCAATGCCAGCCTCTGCTTGAACCCAAGCGGCAGCTCGCCCGTCATCTGCCCCTGCCTGTCCTGCAGCCCCGCCATCTCTACGACCCAATCGCGCCGCTCGGCGAACCGGTCACCGGTCACGCCGTAGAGCCCCCCGAATAGCTGCACGTTCTCTAGGACCGTAAGATCGGGATAGAGCGAGAACAGCTGAGACATGTAGCCGATGTTCAGCTTCACCCGATCGATCTCCTTCTGCACGTCGAATCCCGCCACGCGTGCCGATCCGGAGGTCGGATGCAGGAGACCCGTGAGCATCTTGATGGTCGTCGTCTTCCCGGCCCCGTTCGGCCCGAGGAACCCAAAGATTTCACCTTCGCCGACATCGAAGCTCACGCGATCCACTGCGACGAACTCGCCGAACTTGCGCGTCAGTTCGAGTACCTCGACGGCCCTAGCCATCGGCCACCTCTCGCTCCTGCACCAGATCGATGAAGACATCCTCCAGAGACGGCTCTATAGGGTTTGCTCCCTGCACGGCGATCCCGGCGGATGTGAGACCGTCGCGCGCGCCGGGCCAGCTTTCTATTCCCGCTCCGAGCGTGACATGGATGACCTCACCGAAGAGGACGGCTTGCCGAACGGCCGCGTGATGCCGAAGCAGGTCGCGGGCGCGACGCGGAGAATCGGTACGCACGGCCAATACCTGGCCCGCCAACCGCTCGCGCAGCGCGTCCGGCGTATCGATCTGCACGGAGGCGCCCTTGTGCAGAAGAGCTACCCGGTCGCAGCGTTCCGCCTCGTCCATGTAGGCGGTCGAGACGATCACGGTCACGCCGCGCGCCACCATCTCGTGGACGATCAGCCAGAGGTCGCGCCGCGATATCGGATCGACGCCGAAAGTCGGCTCATCGAGAAGCAAGATATCGGGCTCGTGGATAAGCGCGGCACAGAGGCCCAGCTTCTGCTTCATCCCGCCGGAAAGCTGACCGGCAAGCCGATTCTCGAACGGCCCGAGCCCGGAGAAAGCGTAGAGACGATCGAGCCGAGGCGCGCGCTCCCCACGCGGCACCTGATACAGGTCGGCGTAGAACTCGATGTTCTCGCGAACCGTCAGGTCGGTGTAGAGGCCGAAGCGCTGCGACATGTATGCGATATGATGCTTGACCGCCTCGGGATCGCCGGCGACGCTGACGCCCGCGATGACCGCATCGCCCGACGTGGGTCGCAAGACGCCGGCGAGCATGCGCAGGGTCGTCGTCTTGCCGGCGCCGTCCGGGCCCACGATCCCGAACAGCTCACCCGAGGCCACATCGAACGTTAGGCCGTCGACAGCGCGCAGTCCGCCGAAGTCGCGGATCAGCCCCTGCAGCGAGACGGCGGCATCCATGCCGGACTAACGCTCCGCCGTTTCGATCACGACGTCGGCGGCCAAGCCCGGCTTGAGGTCGTGGCCCGGGTCGCCCGTAATCTGAACCTTGACTCGGTACACCAGCTTCACACGCTCTTCCGTGGTCTGCACGTTGCGCGGCGTGAATTCGGCTTCGCTGGCGATGAAAGCGACGCTTCCCTGATACGTGCGGTCGGGGTACGCGTCGCCGGTAATCGTCGCCGACTGCCCGACGGAGATCCGCCCCACCTCGTCAGCTCGCACGTAGATGCGGACCCAGCGATCCTCGGGGTTGCGCAGCGTCAGCACGGGCGCCCCGGCGCCGACCGTTTCGCCGGGCTCGCGATGGCGCACGGTGATCAACCCATCGAACGGCGCGCGTACCAGCGCGAAGTCGAGGGCGGCATCCATCTGCGCGACCGATGCCTCGGCCTGTGCCACCGCCGCGCGTTGGGCGGCGATGCGTTCTTCGCGAGGGCCCGTCTCCAGGATCCGCAGCGCTTCCTGGGCGCTCTCGTACTCGGCCTGCGCCAGCTCGTAGGCGGTCTGGGCGTTATCGAGCATCTGCTGGCTCACGGCACCGCCATCATGCAGGCGCCGTGTCCGCTCGAGGTCCCGCTTCGTGTCGTTCACACGCTGCTGGGCAGCGCGTACCGCCGCACGCCCTTGAGCCACTTCCTCCGCACGGAAGCCACGCTCCAGCTCGGCCAGCACGGCCCCAGCGGCATCGGCCTGGGCCAGCGCCGCCTGGCGTCGGGCCAGCAACTCGGTGCGGTCGAGCTGCGCCAGCTCTTGGTCGCGAACCACCCGATCGCCTTCCCGAACGGCGATGCCCTCTATCCGGCCGGGCGCCTGGAAGCCCAGATCGGCCTCCGTGGCTTCCACCGTTCCGGACGCGAAGATGATGTCGTCGCTACCGTTGCGAAGCATGGTATACCAAACCACGACCGCGGCTACGATCACCACCACGACCGGAATTGCGATACGTCTCCTACCGCTCATCGTACGCTCTCCAAATTTCTATCAAGCCACTCGGGCGTCAGCTCGCCGACGACCCTGGCGAGCTGTACCCACGCCGCGATCTCCGCGTGTTGGGCTTCCACAAGCAGCGATCGCGCTCGCGCCAGATCCGCCTCGGCGCGCAGGTAGTCGGTTTGGGTGCCGGCACCTTCCTCGAGAGAGAGTTGCTCGATACGGACCACCTCGGTCTGGTGCTCGACCGCGCGGTCTAGCGCATCTACCAGGGCGCCGGTTTCCATTGCGGCGTTCAGTGCGCGATCCACATCCTCCCGGATCCGTAGCTCCTCCAGGCGAAGCTCTTCCTTCGCCCGGTCAACCTCGGCTGAGGCCCGGCTGACCTCGCCGGAGCGGTTGCCTCCGGTGAACAACGGATACGAAAGAGCGACACCCAGATTCCACTCGGCCGTCGTTCTTCCGTCGCCATCGATAGCGTTGTCGCTGCTGAACATCTGGTAGCCGCCACCCAGCCGCAGGTTCGGTATCCAGGCGGATTTGGCAACGCGGTGCCCGGCCTCCGCCACGTCCACCGCTTGCAGAACGGCCTCGAGCTCCGGGTTGCCGGCCAGCGCGCGCCGCACCAGCACGGCGCGATCATCGAGCGCTACACCATCAGCCAGTCGGACGGGATGCAAACGGCCAACACGTGTCTCGGCCGGCGTGAGGTCGACCAGGCGCGCCAAGCTGCGCTCCGTAAGATCCAGCCTCGTCTGCATGGCAACGAGTTGCGCTTCCGCCTCCGCAAGCGCGGCGTCAACCCGCAGCAGCTCGACCTGCGCCGCCTGACCCTCGGCGAGCAGCTGCTCGACCCTGTGGCGCTCGGCGGCAAGCGAGTTGGTGCGCCGCTCGATCGCATCGAGGACACCACGGGCCGTGAGCACGTCTAGGTAGGCGACAGCCGCCCGAGCAGCGAGCCCCATCTCGGCGGCGGCACGACCGGCGGTTGCACCTTCGGCTCCAGCCCGGGCACCCCTGATCCTGTTCACGCGGGCGCCGTCGAGTATGGTCCAGCCGAGCGAGACGTTACCCTGGATCAGCGTGTTGGCAAACTCGATCCGCTGGAACTGGTCCTCCGTGAAGCCATGTATCGGAGAAACCAACATCGGCTCCTGAAAACGCGTCACGTTGGCTTGAGTTGCTAGCTGCGGCCACCACGCCGACTTCGCTTGCCTCAACGCGGCCGCGGCTACATCCTCGCCGGCTCGCGCTACGCCGACGCTCGGATGATTCTCCCGCGCCAGCGTGATGGCGTGTTCCAGCGTAAGCGCTTCTCGCTGGGCCGGCTCCTGCGCGAAAGCTACGGACGCGGCCCCCAGCGCGGCCGAGCCGCAGACTGCGACGGCTCGAACCGCGAGTCGTGTCTTGAAGCTTCTCATTCTCTGTTCTCCGGATACGCTGCCAGGCCCGCGCGCACGAAGTCGACCACGCTCTGGACCAAACGCGCGCGCGTGCCGGGATCGTCCTGATCGATCTCGATACCTTCTCGTAACGCACGCCGAGCGAGCGTGAGCCAGATCGGCTGGGCAGCGATGCTGAGCGCCATGAGTCGTGAATCACCCGACCTTATCGATCCGCTCGCCTGCCCCTCCGCGATCAGCGACGCAAGCATCCCGATATTGCCGCTTATCGTCCGCAGCGCCGCTGCCGGGATCGGTTCAGGGCTGGTCAACTGCTGAGCCATGAGGGGAGGCAGATCGGGATTCTCCTGCAGGAAATCGAAGAAAGTCCTGACCAGCGCCTCCGCCTTGTCCAGCGGCTCGTCACCGGCTGCGGCAACCGCTCTTGCAAAGCGCTCGCGCGTCGGCTCAAGGGCCGACGAGACCACCGCCTCGTAAAGCGCCCGCTTGGAGCCGAAGTGGTAGGTGATAGCGCCGAGGTTGGTGCCGGCCCGCTGGGTGATGGCCCGCACGGAAGTGCCCTCGTACCCGTGCAGCGCGAACAGCGCTCGGGCGGTCTGGATCAGGTCAGCAGCGGTCCCGTCGTAGGTGAGCCGGGGCTCGGGGATCTGATTCATACGTTTGACTCCCTTCATACGTTCGTATGATACCACCCCGGCAGCAACCCGTCAATGCCATCGGATCGCCCCTAGAATCAGAGAATCGCCCCGGTTGGGAGCATCACGTTCTACTACTGAAATCCGTGATACTTGCGCTCGCCTGCTGGTTCCGCCTCTTCCTCCTCCGGCTGCCAGCGGCCCGACTCGACGTCGAACCAACGCGCCATGAGCGCCTCAGTCCAGGCTGCCCATATCTCGCCCATATCCTGTCGAGCGCGGAGCTGCTCGAACAGGACCGAGTAGTACCCCGAGGTGGCCACACGCACGATTCCCTGAAACCCCTCGTACGCGTCGGCGATGTCGGAGGCGACGAAAGTGACGCTGTTGTCGGCGTAGTCGATGCCGGGAAATCTCTCCAAACGCTCGAGACTCGCCGGCGGCACGGCTCGTAGCGTCGCCTTGATGGGGGCTACGACCTGCATGACCTTGGCGGCGCGCAGGTTCTCGACCGCTCTCTGTGCCGCCCCGCGCAGATCGGCGCGAGCCTCTTCTAGCGGTCTTGCATTCGCCGTCGAAGCGCTCGTCGCCTGCTTCACGGTGACGTACTCGACCCACGGCATCGTCTCGAGATCTCCGGCCAGACGGTCGTCTCCCGAAGCGAAGATCACCGGGACACCCACGCGACCCCACGAGAGCGCGACCAACTCCGTCTCGGTGATAGAGCGGCCATTCACGATGAA
>JBDHHL010000159.1:0-9082 GCA_039589375.1 Gemmatimonadota bacterium
GCTGGTGATTGCCTATACGGTCTACGTCTATAGCGTGTTCAAGGGCAAGGTCGTGTTGGGCGAGGAGAGCTACTGAGCGCGGAGAGTGCTCGAGGTCAGTTGCCGGTAGTCAGTTGTCTGTGATCAGTGATCGGTGGGCCCCGAATTGGGGCACCGATCACTGATCACCGTCCGCCGTCGCGGATCAAGTACTACTTGGCCCGCAAAACCCTCGCTGCCCGATTGAAGTCCTTCGGCTTCACCCAAAGGATCATCCCGTAGCGCTTCTTCCCGGCAGCGACAGCGTCGGCTGCTGTGATGTTGATCTTGTTCGCGGCGAGCTTGTTGACGTGACGATACGCGGCACCGACTTCGTCACTACCTTGAATGAGAAAGCCCTTTTTGGTCGTGCTCAGGCGCCAGCCCTTCTTCTTGGCCACCCGCTTGAGGGTCGCCATGTTCTCCGGGATCAGGTCCAGCTGCGCCTTACCCTTCTTCGCCGGGAAACCCGTGTACGCCAGCAAATTGACGCCGGATTCCTTCAGCTCGCTGAGGACCTTCGCTCCGTGCCCGGCACGGTTCGGCACGTTGAGGTAGCAATAGTTGACCTTTCTGACTCGATCCGCCATGAGTACCTCCTGATAGAGTCAATGGATGCTGTCACCGGCGCAACGATTACTCTTGTGCCGCCGACAAACGGGTCACATTCTCTGGGCATTGGTAGGTGCCAGACTTTCTTGCTTGTCTCTAAGATGACCGTCTGCGACCAAGAACGCGAGAGGCGCGCGCTCTGGAGCACACATTGTCCCGTTCTTGCCCCACAGGCTTGCATTTCGCATATTGAGGTGAGCATTCTTGGTACGAACGCCGATTACGCCCAAAACCAATACATATGTCGCTCGAACTGGCCGCTGTCGCCGGGGGTGTCGGGTAGCGGTATCCTCCGTAGAGGCCCGCGCATCGTGAATCCTTGGGAACACGAGCCAACAACCCTTCCACACAAGTAGGAGGTAGCCGCAATGCGCAGGCTGTCGATCATGTTCACGCGGTCAATGCAGGCCGCTCTGCCCGTGCTGCTCTTGGCCGTGGTGATTGGCGCAGAGAATGTTGAGGCACAACAGAATCCCTCTGTGTGCGTGACCTGCCATACCGACGTGACGCCGGGCATCGTCTCCGACTACCAGCTCAGCAAACACAGCGCGCGCGGGGTCGACTGCTCCGTCTGTCATGGGAATCAGCATAGCTCCGCCTCGGACGTGGATATGGTGAACATCCCGACGCCGGAGACATGCGCGCTTTGCCACGCGGAACGCGTCGAGCAGTTCAAGAAGGGCAAGCACGCGCTTGCCTGGGCGGCGATGAACGCCATGCCCACCACGCACTGGATGCCAATGGCGCTGACCCAGGGGATGAAGGGGTGCGGAGGTTGTCACAAGATCGGCATCAAGAGCGAGGCGGAGATCAAGGAACTGAAGGAGAGCGGTAGCGGCTTCGGAGTCGCATCGTGCGATGCCTGTCACACGCGGCACCTGTTCTCGGTGAAAGAGGCCCAGCAGCCGCAAGCCTGCCAGACGTGTCACATGGGCTTCGACCATCCCCAGTGGGAGATGTATTCCGCCTCCAAGCACGGGGTTCGCTACCTGCTGAAGCAGAACAAGACTCTGCACGAGAACGTCGCGGCTCCGACCTGCCAGACGTGCCACATGTCGGGCGGCGACCACGAAGTTCGTACCGCTTGGGGCTTCCTGGCGGTGCGGCTGCCGATGCCGGAAGACGAGCAGTGGGCTGCCGATCGCGTAACGATTCTTCAGGCGCTGGGCGTCCTCGATCCCGAGGGCAACCCCACGGGTCGACTCGAAGTGGTGAAGGCTGCCGATGTCGCGCGCCTGACCCAGGAAGACTGGGATAGGGAGCGCGAGAAGATGATCGCCATCTGCAGCGGGTGCCATTCGAGCAATTTCGCGCGCGGCGAGCTGGAGAAAGGCGACCAGATGATTCGCGAGACGGACCGCCTTCTCGCCGAGGCCATCCGCGTTATATCCGGCCTCTACAAGGATGGGGTCCTGGAGAACCCGGAGTACTACTCCTACGCCTTCCCGGACCTGTTGACCTTCCACGATGCGCCGACGCCGATCGAGCAGAAGCTGTTCGTCATGCATTTGGAGCATCGTATGCGGGCGTTCCAGGGCACCTTCCACGCGAACCCGGATTACGCCCTCTGGTACGGCTGGAGCGAGATGGTGCGTGACCTTGCAGAAATCAAGGAAATGGCGGCGGATCTCCGCCACCACCACCAGATGGAACACGGCGAGGCCGACCACGAGGGGATGCACCAGGAGCACTAAGACTACCTCATGCCTCAACCAGATGCGGGCGGTCGCTGACTCGGGGCCGCCCGCCGTTTTTTTGTGATCTTCACATAGTGTCCTGGCGCCGTGTCCTTGCTATCATGTAGTCGCTCGCCCAAGGACGAGCCGAGACCCTAGGTCGCTTGTGTAGTCATCCGGATCCAACAGCGTAGGAGGAGGCCCGTGCATCGAAGCGCAACCGCAACAATCGTTGCCTTGTCGGTCGGTCTTTGGGGGGCGCTCTCGTGTGCCGACGCCGACCGGGAATCTCCAGGCTCGGCCGGCACGCCTCAGGCATCCGTCGCGCTGGCGGTGGGGAACGCTGGTATGGTCAGCAGCGCCCATCCCCTCGCTACGGAGGTCGGGCTCGAAATACTCGACGACGGGGGCAACGCGTTCGACGCGGCGGTCGCCGTCGCTGCGACCCTCAACGTGGTCGAGCCGATGATGTCGGGCATCGGGGGCTACGGCACCATCCTGGTGCACGATGCCGAGGAAGGGAGAACGCGGTTCCTGAACACCAGCGGTAGGATCCCTGCCGCCGTAGACTCGGATGTATACCGAGCGCCTACGCCGAAATACGAAGAGAACCGACGCGGGGCCAAGGCCGTCTCGACGCCGGGCAACGCCAACGCGTGGCAGGCGATGCACCGCGAGTACGGGATCTCCGAATGGCGGGAGCTGTTCGACCCCGCGATCGAGTTCGCCTTTGCAGGTTTCGTGATCGGTGAGCGGACGGCCAGCATGATCGAGCGGGCCTACGACCGGTTTCCCGATCACGCAAAGGAGTTCTACGGCGTCGACGGTCGCCCCTTGCAAGCCGGCGAGCGTTTGATACAGGCGGACCTCGCCCGTTCGCTCCGATTGATCGCCCGACAGGGGGCGGGCGTCGTTCACGGCGGTGAGCTGGGAGGGGCGATCGACCAGGCGATGAAGGACGCCGGCGGCTTCTTGTCACTGCAAGACTTGATCGACAATCGTGCCGAATGGTGGGAACCGATCGCCATCGACTACCGCGGCTATGAAATTCTTACGGCGTCGCCGCCGGCCAACGCCTTCCCGGCGTTGGTGCGTCTCGGAATGATGAGTCGTTTCGATCCTCGGTCGCTCGGGCACAACTCTGCCGCGTACCTGCACAACTACGCCGAGGTCACGAAGCATGCCTTCTGGACCCGGCTGAGGTATGCGGGTGACCCGGACGTGAGCCCGCCACCCTTGGAGATGCTGCTCTCGGAGGCCTATTGGGACGAACAGGCGTCGCTGATCGATCCGGCCCGAGCGATAGCGTTCGAGCCACCGGCCGCGTTTACCAGTGGAGACAGCCACACGACGCACTTCGTGGTTGCGGACCGATGGGGCAACGTGGTCTCGGCTACTCAGACGCTGGGCAATCTGTTCGGCAGCCGCATCATGCCGCCGGGCACCGGCATCTGGCTCAACAACTCGCTCGCCTACTGCACGTTCGAACCGAAAGGTAATCCCATGGACGCGCACGCGGGTCGCCGCAAGCTGTCGGGCGATGTGCCGGTCATCGTGATGAGGGAGGGGAAGCCGTGGATCGCGCTGGGGACGCCGGGCGGACACACGATCGGCCAGACGGTGCCCCAGATGCTGATGAACATGATCGACTTCGACATGGATGTGTCGGAGGCGCTCGCGGCCGGCCGGATCAGCTTCATCGAGCCGGACATCATCGCGGTGGAGGACAACATTCCGGAGGAAGTCCAGCGCGCTCTCCGGGAGCTAGGACACAACATTCGCGTGGGCTACGGTATCGGTAACGCCCACGGCTTGACGATCGAGTACGACGCCGCTGGCGATCCTGTGCGCTTCACGGGCGCTGCCGACCCTCGCGGGCAAGGCCTGGCCAAGGGACTCGAGAGAAGAGAGCGCCGCCGCGCGGGCATTGACGCAGGCGAGGGCGCCAACTAGTTAGCGGGTGACCACTGAAACATCAGAGATGAAGGGATATCTATCATGTCAGGTAGCTTCAGCAGTCATTCGGATTTGACCGTTGGGGGTGAGTCGTACCGCATCGCCAGGCTCGATGCGTTGGAGAGGGCCGGTCTGTCGATGGGGCGGCTGCCCTACGCGCTCAAGATCCTGCTGGAGAACCTGCTGAGGTACGAGGACGGCAGCACGGTATCGGCTGGCGACATCGAGGCGCTGGCCAGGTGGCAGCCTTCGGCCGAACCTGCCACCGAGATCGCCTACCGACCCGCTCGCGTACTGCTTCAGGACTTCACCGGTGTGCCGGCGGTGGTCGACCTGGCCGCCATGCGCGAGGCGATCGTGGCGCTGGGCGGTGCGGCGTCGAGGATCAATCCGCTGCAGCCGGCGGAACTGGTCATCGACCACTCGGTGCAGGTCGATGCCTACGGGTCGGCGGATGCGCTGCGCATCAACAGCGAGAAGGAATTCGAGCGGAACCGCGAGCGCTACGGCTTCCTGCGCTGGGGCCAGTCGGCGTTCGAGAACTTCCGCGTGGTGCCGCCCGAGACGGGCATCGTCCACCAGGTGAACCTCGAGTACCTGGCCCGCGTCGTGATGACGAACGATGAGCGCTGGGCGTATCCCGACACGCTGGTGGGCACCGACTCGCACACGACCATGATCAACGGGATCGGCGTGCTCGGTTGGGGCGTCGGCGGCATCGAGGCCGAGGCGGCCATGCTCGGGCAGCCGATCAGCATGCTGATCCCTCAGGTCATCGGGTTCAAGCTGGCGGGCCAGCTTCCCGAGGGCGCGACCGCGACGGACCTGG
This sequence comes from Gemmatimonadota bacterium, assembly GCA_039589375.1. Lineage (GTDB taxonomy): Bacteria > Gemmatimonadota > Gemmatimonadetes > Palauibacterales > KS3-K002 > JASFMO01. The sequence continues at coordinate 5,092 of JBDHHL010000159.1, forward strand.
TTCTGAGGGTAACGGAGATGCTGCGGCAGAAGGGCGTGGTCGGGAAGTTCGTCGAGTTTTACGGCGCGGGGCTGGCAAGTCTGCCGCTGGCCGACCGGGCGACCATCAGCAACATGTCGCCGGAGATGGGTTCGACCTGTGCGATCTTCCCGGTAGACGACGAGTCGCTGCGCTACATGCGCTTCAGCGGCCGCGGCGATGAGCAGGTAGCGCTGGTCGAGGCCTATACGAAAGAGCAGGGCCTCTACCACACGGCGGACAGCCCGGAGGCCGAATATACGGATACGCTCGAGCTGGACCTGGGGACCGTCGAACCCAGCATCGCCGGACCGAAACGGCCCCACGACCGGGTTCCGCTCACGCGCTCCAAGGCCGGTTTCAAGGAAGTCCTTCCGTCGCTGGCGCCGGACGGCGACGGTCGCGGTGCGGATGCCCTTATTGCGGCTGGTGCAGTACCGGTGGTGAAGAACGGCAATAGCTTCGATCTCAACCATGGGTCAGTCGTAATCGCGGCCATCACTTCGTGCACGAACACGTCGAACCCTTCCGTCCTGGTGGCCGCGGGGCTGGTGGCGAAGAAGGCCGTGGAAAAGGGACTGACCACCAAACCCTGGGTGAAGACCAGTCTGGCGCCCGGCTCCAAGGTCGTGACCGAGTACCTGACGAAGGCGGGACTGCTGCCGTACCTCGAGCAGCTTCGCTTCAACGTCGTGGGTTACGGCTGTACCACCTGCATCGGCAACAGCGGCCCCCTCGATGCCGAGATCTCGGACGGGATTCAGCAGGGCGACCTGGTGGCCTGCTCGGTGCTTTCGGGCAATCGGAACTTCGAGGGCCGCGTCCACCAACAGGTACGCGCTAACTACCTAGCTTCGCCGCCGCTGGTGGTTGCCTACGCGTTGGCCGGCCGCATGGACCTCGACCTTTACACCGAGCCGCTGGGCTCGGGTTCGGACGGTCAGCCCGTGCTCCTAAAGGACATCTGGCCGACGCAGAAGGAAGTCCAGGACACGGTCGAACTGGGCCTGCAGTCCGACATGTTCCGCAGGACCTACGACGCGGTGTTCGAAGGGAGCGAGGCGTGGAAGTCGATGCCGGTCCCGACGGGCGACCTGTACGAGTGGGACCCGGCCTCGACATACGTGAAGCATCCGCCGTTTTTCGAGGGGCTGACATCGGAGCCACCCGCGGTGCAGGGCACACAGGGCGCGAAGGTGTTGGTCTACCTGGGCGACTCGGTCACCACCGACCACATCTCGCCGGCCGGCGCCATCAAGCCGGACAGTCCGGCGGGCGAGTACCTGATCGCGAACGGCGTTGAGCCGAAGGACTTCAACTCCTACGGTTCGCGGCGCGGCAACCACGAAGTGATGATGCGGGGCACCTTCGCCAACGTGCGGCTCCGCAACAAATTGGTGCCGGGCGTCGAAGGTGGGTTCACACGCCAGCTACCGGACGGCGGCCAGATGCCGATCTACGACGCGGCGATGAAGTATCAGGAGAAGGAAACGCCGCTGGTTGTCCTCGCCGGGAAGGAGTACGGCTCCGGCTCGTCACGCGATTGGGCCGCCAAGGGTACCCGACTGCTGGGTATCCGGGCGGTGATCGCCGAGAGCTACGAGCGCATCCATCGCAGCAACCTGATCGGGATGGGCGTGCTGCCGCTGCAGTTCGCGGGCGGGGCCAACGCAGAGTCGCTGGGCCTCGACGGCGAGGAGACATTCGAGATCGAGAGTCCCGAAGGCGTGCGGGAAGTGAAGGTGAAGGCGACCCGACCGGGTGGAGCCGCTGTCGAGTTCGCCGCGACGGTACGAATCGACACACCGCAGGAGTTCGAGTACTACCGGCACGGCGGCATCCTGCACTACGTGTTGAGGCAACTCGCTAGCGGGTAGGAACACGTACTTAGGCGCTGATGGTCCGATTGGCTGGTATCGCCGCCGTCGGAGACGCGCGTTCGGACGTGTCTACCAGCAACGCTTGACCCACGGATTATGAGATCAACGACCAAGAGACGGCCGGGCATAGAAAACCCACCAACGGTCTAATTCGCGGTCGCGCGCGCGTTGCTTACCTGTGGTCCCGGGAGTTGAGGTACCAGAGACAGGTCGGTGGGGGGGCTCATTGCCCTCGAACACTACTCTATAGCGACTCGACAGGGCGGAGCAGAGGGAATGAAAGTTAAGAAGTCACTGGGACTTGTTCGTGTCGGTGTTGCCCGTACCCGTCGCGTGAATACTCAGCACTCCACGCGCGAAGCGGAACGCTCGCAACTCCTTGGACTCGGCCTACTCCTCGCCGCTCGGCTCTTCTGCCTCCCGGGGACAGTTCTCGGCCAGCAGGCCGACCTGATGCTGACCCAGGAGGCGCGAGACAGCAATCCCAAGAAATGGGCTTTCTTCGCTGCCGCATACGGATGGCTGGCCGGTGTGGACGGCACCGTCGCGGTCGGGTACAGCGTAGCCCGTAATGGGAGATTCTGGGCGCCGTGCGCTACAACGACCTGAGCGTTTCTGCCCTGACTCCAACTAACGAGTCGGACGAGCGGGACGCGAGCTGGATCGATGCGTTCGGGGGCGTTCGCTTCACCTCGGTCGCCGACAGATGGATATTCACGGGCCGCGCCGATGTGGGAGCGGGAGGATCGTCGTTCGCTTGGTTCGCGAACGCAGGCGTCTCGTACGGCCTGAGCGAATTGACCTGGTTATCGGCCGGATACCGTGCGCTGTCCGTCGACTTCGAAGACGGCTCGGGCAGAGACTAAGTGAAATGGGACATGGTCACGCACGGCGTCTACGTCGGGGTCATGCTCACGCCCTGAGCGGGGATTAGGCATTCCCCGGCCGTCGGGCCCCGGCCCGACGTGGATTCCAAACTCGTCGGCCCACGGACAAGCCACACCGCGAAACGTCTCTCCCCCGGCTGTGCCCTAATTGTGCCGTCCCTGGCGGGACGGTTGTCCAGGTGCTGAAGCGGCGAGGGGCCCACACCGGCCTCCGTCGTAGGTAAGGGGGCGTGAGTTCCCGAGCGGCAGGTGAGGGTCCCCCCGACGGATCTTTTTCCAGATTCTCGTCCCCGCTACACGCGATGCCAGTCGAACTCACACGCGTTGCCTCGAAGTCGGCACGTGGCTGCTCCCTCGGAACTAGTCCACAGCGGACGCGCCGTAGCCCGCCGCTTCCACAGCGGCGGCCAGATCGTTGCTCGACACGCCGTCGTCGGCCTCTACCACCGCCCGCTTCTCCTCCAACGAGACCGCGGCGCTCGCGACGCCGTCCATATGCAATAGCGCGTTTTTCACTTTATCGACGCAGCCACCGCAACCCATGTCGGGAACGCTCAGTGTGACGGTCTTCATCGGTCGGCCTCCAACATCCAGCGCTCTTCGCTAGCCTGTGGTTGACGTTGCCGAAGCCGAGCACCTACTCTAGTCGATCGCCAATACAGGTGGCGATCAACTAGTGGTCGGACATAGTAATCATGAGGCGTGGAAGGGATCGGCCGGCCGGCCCCTGCTCACACGTCATCACCACTGTGGCTGACCACTAGCGGCCGGGTCGACGGCAACGAGACGCCATGAAGGTCTTCACGACAGCTTGCCCGCGCAACTGCTACAGCACGTGTGCGATGAACGTGCACGTGGAGGACGGGCGCATCCGCCGGATCGAGCCGCATTCCGGGAACGAAGCGACGCCGGGCGGCGCCTGTCTCAAGGGCCTCGCCTACGTCGAGCGCGTCCACTCGCCGGATCGCATCCTTCATCCGCTACGACGCAAGCCTGGGACGAGCGAATTCGAGCGCATCTCTTGGGAAGAAGCGCTCGACACGATCGTAGGGAAGCTAGTCGAACTGAAAGACGAGCCCGGGCAGCAGAGCGTCCTCTACTACGCCGCGTCGGGCACCAAGGGTCTACTTAACGGCGTCGGCATGAAGTTCTGGCGCCTCTACGGCGGCTGTACGACGACGTACGGCGATCTCTGTTGGCCGGCCG
>JBDHHL010000160.1:0-9456 GCA_039589375.1 Gemmatimonadota bacterium
CGGAGTCACCGCCGCTGACCCGGCGACTTTACTGGCAGCCTCGGCCTTCCTTGGTGCAGTTGCTATCCTGGCCTCTTATCTGCCGGCGCGGCGAATTTTGAGCGTGGAGCCCGCCATAGCACTGCAGAGCGAGTAAGACGAATCTTTTGCGTAATGGAAATGCGATGAAGTACAAGCTCTGGATAACTCCGCTGGTGATCACACTCGTCGCTTGTGGCGTCGATGGTACGCGTGTGCCGGATGACGCTCTGGTGATAAGAGACGGAACTGTCATTGACGGCACGGGAAACGAGCCCATCGCCGACGGCCTTGTTGTTGCCCAGGGGGATCGCATCATAGCCGTAGGCGAAGCGGCAGATTTCACCATTCCCAGAAATGCCAGGATCCTTGGTGCCGATGGCGGTACCATCATGCCGGGCATCATCAACTCGCACACGCATAGCACGACTGATCCTATGGTTCGTCGCCAGTTCTTGGTCGACGGGGTCACAACCGTGTGCAACGTCGGGACCTCACTGGATGGGCTTTCGGGGTTCGAGGAGGCCTCGGTGCCCGAGGGTTCATCGGCGCGCGGCTTTTGGGCCGGACCGCTCATTACGGCACCCGGCGGTTACCCGGGTCCCGTATACGGATTCCAGTTCAACTACGAAGTGGCAACGCCGGCGGAAGCTCGCAGTGCGGTCGCCGATCTCGTGAGCCGCGGGGCGAGTATGATCAAGATCACTCTTGCCGCCGGCGATCCTCAGGATCCCTGGCCCATCCTCGACCTCGAACGAGTTCAAGCCATCGTGGAGGAAGCCCACAGCCTCGGTGTGCTCGTCCGGGCTCATGTGTTCGAGCCGTACCTCGTCGAGGACATCGTTCTACCGGCCGGTGTGGACGTCATAGAGCATTCACCTTTCCCGATCTTGACTCCCGAAGAAGAGAAGAGCGTTCTGGAGAGCGACGACCCGCGTGTTCAGCTATTCGATGTTGTGGCGCCAGAGTTCGAGACGCTAATGGCTCGAGTGGTGGAGCAGGGCATCGTGATGGTGCCGACTCTCGATGGGAATATCGGAACTCTCTACAGAAAGTCTGACCGCTCAGGCGTAGAGCAGATTGTCGTTGACGTGCACGCGGAGGCCGTGCGCCGCTTCCATGCCTTGGGTGGAGTCGTCGCGCTCGGGAACGACTACGGCGGCATCCCCGACGTCCAGCAGGGTATGCCGATGACAGAGATGGGGCTGCTCTTGGCGGCTGGTCTTACACCGATGGAGGTGATCGAAGCCGGTACGCGACATGCTGCGTTTGTATGCGGACAAGGTGACAGATTGGGCACCCTGGAGCCTGGGAAGCTCGCCGATATCATTATCGTGGATGGCGACCCGTTGATCGATCTTCAGGCTATGAACAGAGTGCTTGCCGTCATCAAAGGCGGTGAACTCGCTCACTCAGTGATTTGATACGGGGTGTATTGCGCGACACCGCTAGGCCCTGCGCTCAATCGATCGTGCGCCAGCTTTCCTCGACGAACTCAAACGCGTCGCGATAATCGTCGATCAGCAGCGAGGGCGCGGCATACGCCATGATGAAGCCCTTTTCCTCCTGGCCTGCGACCAGAATGATCGTTGCCTTTCGCCACATCATCATTGGCTCATCGGGCAGCTATCCCTGAAAGACCAGATCCGAAGCGACTGCGCGTTGACCCTCCAGCGCCCGGACCCACTCCCGTTCCAGCAGCTCGTACCGGTCGTATCGTCGCTGGAAGACCTCATCGAAGGTCGAGTTCAGCTGAACGAACAGAGCCAGAGCCTTCTGCACGTTCCCCTCGCCCGCCATCTGCAGCATGAGTCGCGTATCGAGCGTGCCCAGCACGGCCTGGAGATCGAACTCTACCAGCGAGACGCTGGCCGCGCCGCTGGAATCCTCGATGGTGACCAGCGACTCTTTGCCGCGCGGCAGCTCTGAAGGCTCCAACCTCCGCCAGCCCTCCGGATAATCGAAGTGGATGCCCAGCTCGGCGCTGTGGTAAGCGGTTTCAGCGGGCTGTTCACCGCAGCCGATCCCGGGCAACAGACAAGCCAGGCAAAGGGTCGATAGCCATCGGTAGCGTTTCACTCTTGACCTCCGGTCACTCGTCGACAGACCGGTGATCGGTCGGGAGAGGAAGGGCTATACGGGGAAGTGCCGGAGGTCAAGGTACGACGTTGTCGCGCCGCGTACCGATGTCGAATCTACCGAAGCCCGAATCTCTGTTCTCGACGCGGTTGCAACGCGGTGTATATTGCTCCTTTGAGGATCGAACCGACTCTTTGCATTGGGACCGAATCTCGATACCGACCTCTGTTGCAGATGGAACCTTGGATCATTCCGGTCATCATCGCCATCGCCTTGGCGCTCGGGGTGTATTTCAGCTACCGTTGGGAGAAGAGACGGCGCGAGGCTTTGGCCGCACTCGCGGCAGAGTTGGGCTGGCGTTTCGACCCGTCTAAGGACCGCGACCACGATGACGAGTACGCCAACTTTCAGGTGTTCCGGCGGGGACACAGCCGAGTGGCGTTCAATACGCTCTATGGTTCCCAGGAAATCGATGATCGCGTCTATCGGGTCAAGATGGGGGACTTCCGCTACAAGGTGCGGGAGGGCTCCGGGAAGTCGAAACGCACTCGTACCTACAAGTTCAGCTACCTCATTCTACACTTGCCTTTTTCCGATCTCCCGAGTCTCTTGATTCGGCGAGAGAGAGTCTTCGACAAGCTGGCCGGTGCCTTTGGCTTCGATGACATCGACTTCGAGTCGCACGAGTTCAGCAAGCGTTACTATGTCAAGAGTGACGATAAGCGTTTTGCCTATGCCGTGGTCCATCCCCGCATGATGCAATACCTGCTGGAGACTGATCCGCCGGCGATCGATATCGAGGGCGGCTGCTACTGCGTCACCGATGGTAGGCGCCGCTGGCAGCCGGGCGAGTTCAAGTCGCATCTGGAGTGGACGCGGCGCTTCTTTGATCTCTGGCCTGACTTCCTGACAACCGAGCTCGACTCGTCGAAAGACTGATGGCACGATTCATACTGATTGGTGGCGGACTTGTCCTACTGATCGTTCTGATCTGGGTGGTGGCGACGTACAACCGTTTTGCCCGACTGCGGCAGCACATCACGGAAAGCTGGTCCGACATCGACGTGGAACTCAAGCGACGCTACGAGCTCATCCCCAATCTGGTCGAGACGGTGAAGGGTTACGTGCGCCACGAGCGAGAGACGCTGGAGCGGGTGGTGGAGCTTCGCAGCCGAGCGGTGACCAGTCGCGGCAGCCCGGCATCGCAAGCACTCGACGAATCCGCGCTGCTCGTGGGGCTCAAGCAGCTCTTCGCCGTGGCCGAAGCCTATCCGGAACTGAAGGCCGACGCCCACTTCTTGGCGCTGCAGAAAGAGCTGGCCAACACCGAGGATCGCATCGCGGCCGCGCGTCGGTTCTTCAACGGGAACGTTCGCGAGATGAACGTTCTGCTGGCGGCCTTCCCGACGAACCTGATTGGGCGCTGGTTCAACTTCGAAGCGGGAAGCTACTTCGAGCTGGGCAGCGAGGCGGAGCGGGTGGTGCCGCGGGTTGATCTGCCATCTTCCCACTGAAAGCCGGCGTAGCGGGATCCGGGCCGACGCTTGCAAAAACCCAACCCAGCATGGGCACCCGTGTAACCATTTGTTGTCAAGAGACTTAGAACACTTGCTAAATCCTGAGCGATGCTGCTTGACAGCGGCCGACCCAGGGTTCAAATTTTTAACCGCAGTTCAAATCCTTAGCTTTGGGGTTGGCCTATGCAAGATGGCAGTGCGCCAACTACATCCTCACCACACGTGGCCGAAAAGTGGGCCAGGCGCCGGGCGGAGATTCTGCATGCGGCGCTCATAGCCTTCCGAGAGAACGGGTACCACACGACAACCCTCGATGATATCGCAGAACGATTGGGCGTAAGGAAGACGGCCCTATACCACTATTTCCCTGACAAAGAGTCGATCCTCTACGAGTGTCACCGCGAGTCGCTGGCGGAGATCGAGCGCCTGATGGCTGACGCGCGCTCGTGCTGCGACAAGGCGAGCGAGCGGCTGGCCTATCTGATACGCGAGCACGTGCGGGTCATGACGGAGACGCTCGAGGCCTCGCCGCTGGCGTTCGAGGTACCGGCCCTCAGTCCCGAGCGCCGGGACGAGATCGTTGCCGCGCGTGATGGCTACGAGCGGACGCTGCGCGACTTCATCGTGCAGGGCATGAAGGACGGTGAGTTCCGGGAGGTGGACCCGAAGCTGGCGGTGTTCGCCATCCTTGGCGCAATCAACTGGATCGCCAGGTGGTACCGGCCAGAGGGCGCCGTTGACGCGCCCGAGCTCGGCGCTCAGTTCGCCGACTACCTGGTGGGCGGGTTGATGTGCCGTTAATCGAAGCCCAACAAGCCCGGGGGAGTGAATCATGAAGGCCATCCAGTTTGTCGCGGCGGACGCGCCCTTGGAAGTGAGAGATGTCCCCCAGCCGGAGCCGGGTGACGACCAGGTCGTCGTTCGGGTCGCTGGCTGCGGCGTGTGCCACACGGACATCGGCTTCTGGAAGGAGGGCGTTCCGACGAAGAAGCCGGCACCGCTGACCCTCGGCCACGAGGTGAGCGGAGTGGTGGTCGCGGCCGGTTCGGACTACCAGAACCTGATCAATCGCGAGGTCATCGTCCCAGCGGTGATCCCGTGCGGAGAGTGCGAGTTGTGCCGGGAAGGCAGGGGCAACATCTGCCGCGCCCAGATGATGCCGGGTAACGATATCGACGGCGGCTTCGCGGAGTACGTGGCCGTGCCGGGTCGAGGACTGTGCGTCGTCGAGGACCGGGCCGGATACGAGCTGCCCGAGCTGTCGGTGATCGCCGATGCGGTGACCACGCCGTATCAGGCCATCGTTCGTGCCGGCCTGCGCGAAGGTGATCTGGCCATCGTGGTCGGAGTGGGCGGCGTCGGCACTTACTGCGTGCAGGTCGCGGCCGCGTTCGGCGCGCACGTCGTGGCGATCGACGTCGACCAGAAGAAGCTGGACGCCGTGGCGGGCTACGGCGCCGGGATGACGATCAACTCGGCGGAGGCGGACTTCAAGTCGATCAAGAAGGGGATTGGGGCGCAGGCGAAGGAGTGGGGCTGTGCGAAGCACAGCTGGAAGATCTTCGAGTGCTCCGGTCATCCGGGAGGGCAGGAGACGGCCTACGGCCTGCTGACCTTCGCCTCCACGCTGCTGGTCGTCGGTTTCACGCTGGCCAAGCGGGAGTACCGTCTGAGCAATCTGATGGCATTCGACGCCACCGTTCAGGGGACCTGGGGCTGCAAAACGGAGCTTTATCCCGAGGCGTTGAAGCTGGTTACCGATGGGAAGGTCACGCTGAAGCCGTTCATACAGACGTATCCGATGAGTGAGGCGCCGGCTGTCGTTCAGCAGGTGGCCGATCACGAGATCGATAAACGCGCCATTCTGGTTCCGGATTGGGCATAAGGAGGAGCGCGCCATGTTGAATAGTCACACTCTAGTTCCGGACGTCGAATTCAAGGAAATCCTCTACGAGCTTCGACCGGCTGTCGATCTTGCGGGCCAGCCTGTGGAAGGCCTGAACAACGCATGGATCTGGCTCAACAACCCCAAGCAGTTCAACAGTTACACCACCGATGCGGTGAAAGAAGTAATACTCGCCTTCCGGCAGGCGAGCATGGATCGCAGTGTCGTGTGCGTCGTGTTCACGGCGGTGGGCGACAAAGCGTTCTGCACCGGTGGCAACACGAAGGAGTACGCCGAGTATTACGCCGGGAATCCACAAGAGTACAAGCAGTACATGCGCCTGTTCAACGACATGATCGATTCGATCCTGAGGTGCGACAAGCCGGTCATCAATCGCGTGAACGGGATGCGGATTGCCGGCGGGCAGGAGATCGGCATGGCCTGCGACTTCAGCGTTGCGGTCGACACGGCGCGCTTCGGTCAGGCGGGCCCGAAGCACGGATCGGCGCCCGACGGCGGTTCCACCGATTTCCTGCCGCTGTACGTCGGCTTCTCGCGGGCGATGGAGAGCGGGATCCTCTGCGAGATGTGGAGCGCTCACAAGGCGCTGTTCATCGGCCTGATCAACCAGATCGTTCCCGCCTTGAGGGTCGACGGCGAGTGGATTCCCAACCCGATGGTGATTACGGATCGCTTCGTCGACGAGTTCGGCAACATCGTCTACGGCGACTTCAAGAGCGGCAGCGAGAGGAACGCGGCGAAAGAGATCCTGGGGAAGGCCGAGACCGACTTGGGCAAGCTGGACGAGGCGGTGGAAGCACTGTGCACGAAGGTCCTGATGCTGATGCCGGACTGTGTCTCCAAGACCGTGAACGGTTTACGCAAACACAAGCAGTGGCACTGGGACAACACGAACGTGACCAACCGCGAGTGGCTGGCGCTGAACATGATGACCGAGGCGAAGGCCGGGTTCCGGGCCTTCAACGAGGGGCCGAAGGGCAAGCGCGAAGTCGATTTCATCAAGTTGCGGCAGTTGCTGGCTGAGGGGCATCCCTGGGATGACGAACTGATACGAGCGATCTCGCCGCAGTATCAGCAGGAAGGCTGAGATTATCGTTGGATTCTGGCTAGCGGCTGGGAGCGGATGCTATGAACCTGGAACTCGAGGGCAAGAACGCCATCGTCACGGGCGGTAGCCTTGGCATCGGTTCGGCCATCGCTCTGACTTTGGCGCGTGAAGGCTGTAACGTGGCCATCAACTACCGGCGCCACGATACCGAAGCCAAAGAAGTAGTGGGCAATATCGAGGAGATGGGCCGTAAGGGTCTGGCGATCAAGGCGGACGTGAGCAGCTACGACGACGCCCAAAACATGGTCCAAACGGTCGTCAGTGAATTCGGTCGCCTGGACATCATGGTCTGCAACGCAGGCATCAACTGGGACGGCGTGATCTGGAAGATGACCGAGCAGCAGTGGGACACGGTCATCAACGTCAACCTGAAGGGCTACTTCAACTACAACAAGGCCGCCGCGATTGTCTTCAAGGATCAGAAGGGCGGCAAGATCGTGAACATCTCGTCGATCAACGGCATGAGAGGCAAGTTCGCGCAGGTGAACTACTCCGCCTCGAAGGGCGGAGAGATCGCAATGAGCAAGTCGCTGGCCCGGGAGCTCGGCAAGTTCAACGTGAACGTCAACGTCGTTGCGCCGGGCATGGTCATGACCGATATGGCCTACAGTATTCCACCGGAGTTCCTCACCAAGGCGATGGACGAGACGGCGCTCGGCCGATTCGCGACTCCGGAGGAATGCGCTGATGTGGTGGCCTTCCTGTGCTCGGACAGATCACGCCACATCACGGGCGAGGTGATCAAGGTCGACGGCGGCCAGTACATGTAAGGTGGAGCGGCTATGACAAGAGTCGGGATCATCGGCGTTGGACACGGCGTCTTCGGCCGTCGCAGCGACGCCACCGTGCAGGAACTGGCCTTCGAGGCGTTCAGGGACGCCATGGAAGACGCCGCGATCGACCGAGATGCCATCGATGCATCGGTTATCGGGTCGGTTCCGGAGTACCACAAGCAGCGATCGCTGGCCGGCGTGATCCAGGAGTACCTGGGTCTCGTGCCGAAACCGACCTGGCTGACTGAGGTCGCCTGTGCGTCGGGGAGCGCGGCGATGCGAACGGCCTGGATGGCGATCAAGGCGGGCGTCCACGACATCGTCGCGGTGATAGGCTGTCAGAAGATGACCGAGCTATCCACGGCCGAGATCCTGGCACTGATGGGGCGAGTCGGTGAAGTGCAATGGGAGTCCGGGTTCGGGACCACCTTCCCAGGCTACTACGCGATGTTCGCCAAGCGGCACATGCACGAGTATGGGACGACCCGCGAGCAACTGCTGGAAGTTGCGGTGAAGAACCATTTCTACGGCGCCAAGAACCCCTACGCTCTCTTCAGGAAAGAGATCACGATGGAGAAAGCCGTGGCGTCGGAAGATGTGGCGACACCGCTCCAGGTCTACGACTGCTGTGCGAATGCCGACGGCGCCGCCTGCGTCATTCTGGCGAGCGAAGAGCGCGCTAGGGAGATCTCGACGGTGCCGGTCTGGCTGGACGGCATGGCCTGCGCGACGGCCACGATGTCCGTGCTGAGACGGCCGAGCCTGGTGGGACTGCCCAGCGCGGAGAAGGCCGCCGCGGTTGCCTACGAGATGGCCGGTGTGGGACCGGAGGACGTGAAGGTGGCGGATGTGCACGACTGCTTCACCGTCGCCGAGATCATGGCCTACGAGGATCTGGGCTTCTGCAAGAAAGGCGAAGGCGGTCCGTTCGTCGCCGAGCGCCAGACCTACGTCGGCGGCAAGGTGGCCGTGAACGTCGATGGCGGCTTGAAGGCCAAGGGCCACCCCATCGGGGCCACCGGCACGTCGATGACGTACGAGATAGTCAAACAGCTGCGCGGGGAAGCGGGCGAGCGCCAGGTCCCCGACGCCGACGTCGGGCTCACACACAACGTGGGCGGGATCGGCCAGTACTGCTTCGTCCAGGTAATGAAGAGGGATTGAGCCATGTTCAAGTGGTTCGGCAAGGTCAACTACACGCCCTACACCAAGGTCAGCGATTTCGCCCGGTATCTGAAAGACGGCTACTTCATGGGCTCGCGTTGCAAGAAGTGCGGTGCGACGTCCTTCCCTCCGCGGGCCGACTGCGAACAGTGCATGAGCGGCGATTTCGAGTTCTTCGAGGTTAGCGGGCGCGCAGAGCTGCACACGTTCACGAAGATCGTCGCCGCTCCGACGGGCTTCGAGGACGTGGCGCCCTATATCGTGGGCGTAGTCGACCTCGAGGAAGGTGGCAAGGCGCTCGCCTGGTTCGGCGAGAGCATCGCGGAAGACGACATCGAGATAGGGATGGAAGTCCAGATCGTCCCGCAGATATTCGAGGAGCTGGAGGAGATCAAAGTCTACTACAGCCTCGAGACGCCCGGCACGACCTGGTCAAAGGTCGCTTCGGCAAACGTCCAAGGGAGGTAGCGACCATGGCCATTCAGACGTCCTTCGAGGACGGCCTGGGACGCGTCTCGCTCGCCGCCGAGCAGTCGCTTCGCGTGCTGCTCCTGTCAGCGGAGGGAAAGCACTTCTCGGCGGGAGCCGACGTCGGCGAGCATCTACCGCCGACGTTCGAGGAGATGATCCCGGAGTTCATAGACACGGTCGCCGCGATCGACACGTTCCCGCTCCCCGTCGTGGCTGCGGTGCAAGGCAAGTGTCTGGGGGGAGGGTTCGAGCTGGCGATGGCGGCGGACATGATCGTAGCCGGGGAGAGCGCCAGCTTCGGCCAGCCGGAAATCATACTGGGCGTCCTGCCGCCGGCGGCGTGCGCGCTGCTTCCCTACATGTGTCCGACTGGCGTCGCGGCCGAGTTGGTCTACACCGGAGAGGCGTTCAGCGCCGAGG
>JBDHHL010000161.1:0-9048 GCA_039589375.1 Gemmatimonadota bacterium
CAGGTGACGCGTCACAAGAAGTACTACGCGCACGACGAGCAGAACGAGGCGCGATTGGGTGACGTGGTTCGAATAAAGGAGACGCGTCCGCTTTCGAAGAAGAAGCGTTGGCGCTTGGTGGAAGTGATAAGGAGATCCGAGTAGCCGACGGAGTCGACGTCGACCACACGGCTAGAAGAGTCCGAAAATGATCCAGCAGGAATCGATAGTACGGGTAACGGACAACTCAGGGGCCAAAGAGGCACTGTGCATTCGTGTGCTTGGTGGTAGCAGGCGCCGTTATGCAAGAATGGGCGACGTGATCGTCGTAACGATCAAGGATGCATTGCCTGCAAGTACGGTGAAAAAGGGCGAGGTCACGAAGGCGGTGGTGGTTCGCACGGCGCGGGAACAGCGTCGCAAGGATGGCTCGTATATCCGGTTTGACGACAACGCGGCGGTGCTGATCAACGATCAGGGCGAGCCTCGTGCGACACGGATCTTCGGGCCCGTGGGCAGGGAGCTGAGGGACAAGCGGTTCATGAAGATCGTTTCCCTGGCACCCGAAGTCGTCTAACCTATTTGGACATATAGAGATGCAGGTTCGGAGCGGAGATCAGGTCGCGATCATCGCCGGCAACTTCAAGGGGTCGGAGGGGCGCATTCTGCGCGTGATTCCGAAGAAGAACCGCGTTGTCGTCGAAGGGATCAACATGCGCAAGCGGCATCAGCGCCCTTCTCAGGCGAACCCGGAAGGCGGGATCGTCACGTTCGAGGCGCCGATAGATGCGTCGAATGTGCTGTTGGTATGCCCGCACTGTAAGGCGCCGGCGCGGGTGCGCAGGCGGCACGATCCGGACGGTACGTTGGAGCGGCTCTGTGTTCGTTGCGAGACGCCCATCCCCGTTCCGGAAGGCTGATAAAGCTAGGGAAGTCTCTGGAAAATGAAGCCGAGATTGCAGGAACACTATGAGGGGACGGTTCGATCCAAGCTCGCCAAGGAGTTGGGGCACGCGAACGCACATCGAATCCCTCGGCTGGAGAAGATCGTCGTTAATGTTGGGGTTGGCGAGGCTTCTCGAGATCCCAAGATGCTCGACTCCGTTGTCGAGGCCTTGTCCGTGATCACAGGACAACGTCCGATCGTCAATAGGGCTCGCAAGGCGATATCGAACTTCGGCCTGCGGGAGAAGATGCCCGTAGGTGTTAGCGTGACATTGCGCCGGTCCCACATGTACGAGTTCTTGGATCGCTTCATCAACGTGGCGGTGCCGCGAATTCGTGACTTCCGTGGGTTGCCAACTCGTTCGTTCGACGGGCGCGGCAACCTAACGATCGGCATCAAGGAGCAGGTGATCTTCCCGGAAGTTGACTACGACCGGATCCAGAAGATCCACGGCATGGACATCACTTTCGTTACATCGACTGACAAGGACGATGAGGCACTGGCCCTTCTGAGCGAGATGGGCATGCCATTCCGTGGTGTGGAACCCGTTCTTGTGTAGGTGAACCTAGCAAGCATTTGGTGACGCGATGGCGCGCAAGGCTTTGATCGAGAAGACTGGAAAGAAGAAGAGGTTTGGGGTTCGCGACTACCACCGCTGCCGCAGATGCGGTCGCGCGCGGGCGTTCATCCGCAAGTTTGGCCTCTGCCGGATCTGTTTCCGGAGCATGGCGCTCGAGGGTGAATTGCCAGGCGTGCGCAAGGCCAGTTGGTAGCCGAACGGAACAGCGTAGTCAGGTGAATCGCGATGACGATGAATGACCCGATTGCGGATCTGTTGACACGCATCCGCAATGCGTTGCACGCTGGACACCGGCGAGTCGATGTCCCTCTCTCGAAGATGAAGGTGGAGATCGCTAAGAAGCTGGTGGATGCCCACTTCATCGACAGCATTAAGGTGATCGATGATGGACGGCGTACGTATCTGCGTCTCTACTTGAAGTACACGCCGGATGGGCAGCCGGTTATCCGTGAGTTACGCCGCGTCTCGCGCCCGGGCAGGCGTTCCTATGTCGACCGGTCGGAGATCCCGCGTCTGCGAGGCGGCCTCGGGCTGGCGATCCTCTCCACCAGCCGCGGAGTCCTCAGCGACCGGGAGGCACGGGCGGCCGGAGTCGGCGGCGAGCTCATAGCGGTGGTGCACTAAGGCGGCGGAGCGGGAACGATGTCTCGAGTTGGCAGACAGACGATAGCGGTGCCCAAAGGCGTTTCGGTTACCGTCGAAGGTAGACGGGTGAGCGTAAAGGGACCCAAGGGTGAGATCGAGCGTGTGTTCGACCCGGCGATGCAGATCGTCCAGGAGGACCGATCGCTACGTGTCACTCGGCCCAGTGACCGGCGCGACCACCGATCGCTCCACGGGCTGACGGCGGCGCTCTTGGCGGGCATGGTAAAGGGCGTTGTGGACGGGTTCGAGAAGAAGCTCGAGATAGTCGGGGTCGGATATCGAGCCGAGGTTCAGGGCAAATCGCTGCGATTTCACCTCGGTTATTCCCATCCGATCACGTTCGATCCGCCGGAAGGGGTTTCGCTTTCGCTCGACTCGCCGACCCTCGTGTCGGTTTCGGGCGTGGACAAGGAGAAGGTCGGACAGGCTGCGGCGGAGATCCGTAGCTTCCGCCCCCCGGAGCCTTACAAAGGCAAAGGGGTCAGGTATCAAGGAGAACACGTGCGCCGTAAGGCGGGTAAGACGGCAATCTGATGTCTATACACAAGCTCAAGCGTAAGAAGCCGAAGGGAACGGCGGCGATTCGGGCGGTGGCCCGGAAGCGCCGTCATGTCCGGATTCTGAAGAAGGTACGAGGCACGACTGATCGTCCCAGACTCGTCGTAAGGCGGTCCTTGCGTCATCTCGAGGCGCAGCTCGTGGACGACGACGGGGGCATCTGCATCACGGGCATCTCCACGCTGTCGAAAGAGGTCCAGTCGAAGCTGGAGGACGACAAACGCAAGTCGGCTCAGAGTCGCATCGCCGGCCAGGTCATGGCCGAGCGCGCCAAGTCTAAGGGGATAGAAGAGGTCGTCTTCGACCGAGGTGGATACGTTTATCATGGTCGTGTGCGCGCGTTTGCTGAAGGTGCACGCGAAGGAGGGCTTAAGATCTAGTGGCGACTCAGCGGGAAGGTAGAGAGAGGCGGGAGAAGCGTGAGCCGAGGTCGCGAGAGAGCGATCTCGTCGAGAACGTCATCTACATCAACCGCGTCGCGAAGGTCGTTAAGGGCGGGCGTCGATTCTCGTTCACCGCGCTCGTCGCAGCCGGCGATCAGCAGGGTCATGTCGGCACAGCGCTGGGCAAGGCCAACCAGGTAGCGGAGGCCATCCGGAAGGGCTTCGAACAAGCGCGGCGCCAGATGGTCGAGGTTCCCGTCGTTCGGCACGGCACGATCCCCCACGAGATCATGGGTACTCACGGGGCGGGGAAGGTCATGCTGCGCCCAGCGGGTCCGGGTACCGGCGTCATCGCCGGTGGCCCTGTGCGCGCGGTGCTAGAGTGTGCCGGGATTCAAGACATCCTGACCAAGAGCATCGGCTCCAACAACCCGGTCAACATGGTGCGTGCCACAATGGACGGCCTGACCCGGCTCGTGACGCCAGAACAGGCAGCCCGGGAGCGTGGCATCCCGGTGGAAGAGCTGCTCGGAGGAAGAAGTGGATAAGCTCAAGGTCCGGCAGGTGAAGAGCGGGCTTGGAGCGCCCCGAAAGATCCGGCTCACGCTAGAGGCGCTCGGGCTAAGGCATCAGCGCAGTGTGATCAAGCCGGATAACCCGGCCGTTCGGGGCATGCTCTTCCGAGTCAAACACCTCGTCGAAGTTGAAACAGTGTCCGACAATACCGAGAAGGGAGCCTGAGGTAGATGGCTCGCCTAGAGTCGATTAAGCGTCCTGAGGGCGTCACGAAAGGTTCCAAGCGCGTCGGCCGCGGGCCGGGGTCGGGTGTCGGCAAGACGGCCGGTCGTGGCCACAAGGGCCAAAAATCGCGCGCAGGAGGATCCACCAAGCCGTGGTTCGAGGGCGGCCAGATGCCGCTGCAGCGAAGGCTGCCGAAGCGCGGCTTCCGCCCCTACCGACGCGTGGAGTACCAGGTCGTCAACGTGCGGGACCTCGAGCGGGTGCAGGGCGATGAAGCCACGCCGGAAACGATGAAAGCCGCTGGGCTCATCAGTTCGTTGCGTAAACCGGTCAAGATCCTTGGGGAAGGCGAGATCGGCCGCGCGATCAGCGTGAAGGCTCATGCATTTAGCCGCACGGCGCGGGAGAAGATAGAGAAATCGGGTGGAGGAGTGAGCGAGGCCGAATAATGGCAAACCCGATTCAGAATCTTCTGCGCGCTCCCGAGCTCAAACAGAAGCTCCTGTTCACGCTCGGCTGCTTAGCGATTTACCGGCTGGGCGCTCACATCACCGTGCCCGGCGTCGACGTCATAGCCTTGAGGGACCTGGCGTCCCAGCTCCAGGGTACCCTGTTCGGCCTCTACGACATGTTTGTGGGCGGAGGACTCCAGCGTGCTACGATCTTCGCGCTGGGGATCATGCCGTATATCTCCGCGAGCATCATGTTTCAGCTCTTCGCCGCAGTCTTCCCGACCATCGAGAAGATGCAGAAAGAGGGCGAAGAAGGCCGGAAGCGGCTGAACCAGTGGACACGTTATACGACGGTTCTGCTATGCGTGTTGCAGGGCTACGCGTACGCGATCTTCTTGGAGAGCCAGAGCGGTCTACAGACACCGATCGTGCCGGCAGCCGGAATCGCCTTCCGAATGGTCACTGTGCTGACGCTCACGACTGGGGGCGTCTTCATCATGTGGCTAGGGGAGCAGATAACCGAGCGCGGTATCGGTAACGGTATGTCCTTGTTGATCTTCTTTGGGATCGTAGAGGGCTTTCCGAACGGCGTGGCACGCACCTTCGAAGCGCTTTCGGTTGGGACGATCAGCGCCTTCAAGCTGGTCGCATTGCTGGCCGTGATGATCGGAGTCATCGCCGGCACGGTGGCGGTGACAATGGCTGCCCGGAAGATCCCAGTTCAGATACCCAGGAAGGTCGTCGGGCGGGGACGGATCCGCGAAGGCCAAAAGTCGTTCATACCTCTGCGTATCAACTCCGCCGGCGTGATGCCGATCATCTTCGCGCAGGCGATCATCGTAGTGCCGGGAACTGTCGCCTCGTTCTCGAACGTCCCGTTCCTGTCACAACTGTCGGGACTGTTCCAGCCGGGCAACACGATGTACTACGTCACGTACACGGTGCTGATCGTCTTCTTCACGTACTTCTACACGGCGATCATCTTCAACCCCGTTGACCTGGCTGAGAACCTGAACAAGCAGGGGGCGTTCATCCCGGGCGTGAAGCCGGGCGCACGAACGGCCGAGTACATAGACTACGTTCTCACACGGATCACTCTGCCGGGCTCGCTGTTTCTGGCGGCGATCGCGCTGGTGCCTTTCTTGATCTTCGCCTGGTTCGATATCCGGCTCTTCTTCTTCGGTGGCACGGCTCTGCTGATCGTCGTCGGCGTGGCGCTCGATACGGTCCAGCAGATGCAACAGCACCTTCTGCTCCGCCACTACGAGGGGTTCATGAAGAAGGGGCGGGTGAAGTACAAGGGACGGCAGAGATACATGTAGGGCTCTTGGATATGAACGGATTGTGAGCGGCAGCATAATGAAAGTTGTACTGTTGGGACCACCGGGCGCTGGGAAAGGCACACAAGGCGATCGTCTGGCGAAACGCTGCGGTATTCCCAAGTACGCCACCGGGGATATTCTGCGCGATGCGGTTCGCCGGGGCACTCCTCTGGGTGCAGAAGCCAGGCGCTACATGGATGCCGGCGAACTCGTTCCGGACGAGGTTGTGCTGGGTCTGATCAGGGACGCTCTCGCATCGTCGGATACCGGGAGTGGGTTTATCCTGGACGGGTTTCCTCGCACGGTCAGCCAAGCTGAGGGGTTGGCGTCACTGTTGGGCGAGAAGGATCTGGATCTGGACGCCGTGGTCTACTTCGACGTTCCAGAGGAAGAGCTCGTGAATCGCCTTGCCGGGCGCCGGGTGTGCTCCGCTTGCGGCGCGGTCTACAACGTGCACTCGGACCCTCCGAGCCTCGCCGATGCGTGTGACGCCTGCGGCGGAACGCTGGAGATCCGAGAGGACGACAAGGAAAAGACGGTCCGAAACCGGCTGCGTGTGTACGGTGAGAGCACCGCCCCGCTGCTGGATTGGTACCGGGGAAGTGAAACCTCGCTGCGGGAGTTGGCAGCCACCGGCTCGGTTGACGGGGTCTACAAAGAACTGCTCGGCGCTTTGGGTTGCCCGTGATCACGCTGAAGACGGACGAAGAGATAGAGATCATCGCTCACGCATGCGAGATCGTGGCGGACGTACTTGACCGGATCGGTGAGCATGTGCGACCCGGGGTCAGCACGGCTGAGCTAGACGCATGGGCAGAGGACAGGATTCGTAGCTTCAATGGTGCTGTCCCCGCCTTCAAAGGACTGTACGGCTTTCCGGCGACGCTTTGTACGAGCATCAATCACGAGGTCGTTCACGGCATCCCGTCACGTCAGCGCACTCTGAATGCCGGCGATGTGGTGAGCGTGGACGTCGGTGTTTGCTGCGAAGGCTACTACGGCGACGGAGCTGTCACCCTGTGCGTCGGCGAGGTCGACTCGGAATTGCGCGAATTGCTCGAGGCTACTCAGGAGGCGCTTAGGCGCGGCGTCGAGGCGGCGCAGCCTGGGGCGCACATAGGCGACATCAGCGCCGCGATCGAAAAGGTGGGTATTGAGGCCGGATGTGGCGTCCCGCGTGAGCTCACCGGTCACGGCATCGGCACTCGACCCCACGAGGACCCTCAGGTCCCGAACTACGGACGCCCGGGTGAAGGGCTTCGCCTGCAACCCGGTCTGGTCCTTGCCATAGAACCCATGTTCAACCTGGGTCGGCGCGAGATCGAGACGCTGAGCGATGACTGGACCGTCGTGACAGCTGACGGTAGAGTTTCGGCGCACTTCGAACACACGGTAGCCGTCGCCGAGGATGGCCCCCGGGTGCTGACCGTTGTTCCGTCGAAGACGGTTGACTAGGAGTCTGACGGTTGGCGAAAGAAGAGTCGATCCAGATGACCGGAACGGTGGTGGAGGCTCTGCCGAACGCCATGTTTCGGGTGGAGCTCGAGAACGGCCACGAGATTACGGCCCACATCTCGGGAAAGATCCGCATGCACTACATCCGGATCCTCCCGGGCGACAAGGTACAGGTGGAGTTGTCGCCATACGACCTGACCCGGGGACGGATCACGTACCGGTACAAGTGAGCGGGCAGCCGGGGACGAAATCGAGCGTCGTTCACAGCGTCGAGGCCGGCCCCGTGCTTGGGCCATTGAAATCGCGTCTGGATCGGATAGTTTCAATGGCTAGCCCTGAAAAGCTGGAGAGATACACAAGTGAAGGTAAGGTCAAGCGTTAAGCGGATGTGCGAGGATTGCAAACTAGTTCGGCGCCGCGGCGTCGTCCGAGTGATTTGCAAGCGGAACCCGAGACACAAACAGCGGCAAGGGTAGTCAAAGATGGTACGAATTGCCGGCGTCGATTTGCCGAACAATAAGCGGGTAGAGGTGGCGTTGACCTACATCTACGGCATCGGCCCCTCAATCTCGAAGAAGATCCTGGACGACACGGGCGTCAGTCCCGAGACTCGCGTACACGCTCTGTCGGACGAGGACACGAATAAGATCCGTCGCGCCATCGAGGCCGACTACAAGGTCGAGGGTGCGCTTCGCACAGAGGTCTCGATGAACATCAAGCGCTTGATGGACATCGGGAGCTACCGCGGGATTCGCCATCGACGTGGTTTGCCGGTACGCGGGCAGCGTACACACACCAACGCCCGGACCCGAAAAGGTCCTCGGCGCACGGTGGCGGGCAAGAAGAAGGCACCGCGCAAGTAGCGAACATAGAACAAGAAGGACACGGATTGGCCGATGCCCCCTAAGAAGAAGAGTCAAGGACCCAAGAAGAAGAAGGACGTGGGTGTTGAGGGGATTGCTTACATCAAGGCGACCTTCAACAACACGATCGTGACGATCACCGACATGACCGGGAATACAGTAGTGTGGGGAACGCCCGGCAAGTCTGGATTCAAGGGCTCTAAGAAGTCGACGCCGTTCGCAGCGACGGTAGCCGCGGAACAGGCGGCCAAGGAGGCCCTTAGTCTTGGGATGAAGCGCGTTCACGTTCGCGTTCAGGGCCCAGGCTCGGGTCGCGAGTCGGCCATCCAAGCGCTCCAGTCGTCCGGCCTACAGATCCGGTCGATTCGGGATGTAACACCTATTCCCCACAACGGGTGCCGACCGCCGAAGAAGCGGCGAGTTTGAGACGTTATCAGTGACTTGTCGGGATATTTCGAACAGAGGCTGGGCTTAGAGGTACATGGCGAGACATACGGGATCGGTTTGCCGGCTGTGCCGACGCGAGGGACAGAAGCTGTTCCTGAAAGGCAAGCGGTGCAGCACGGAGAAATGTGCGATCGAGCGTCGCAACTATCCGCCGGGTCAGCACGGGCTCGCGCGCGCGCGACGGCGTCGCGTTTCGGAATACGCGGTACAGCTGCGCGAGAAGCAGAAGGTGCGTCGCATCTACGGCCTTCAGGAGGCCCAGTTCCGTGTCATGTTCAAGCGGGCCGCTCGCGAGCAGGGGATCACAGGCGAAAATCTGATAGTCGCGCTCGAGATGCGACTGGACAACATCGTCTATCGTCTCGGTTTCGCGCCTTCGCGCAAGGCGGCCCGACAGCTCGTCCGGCATCGTCATATCCTCATCGATAGTCGACCGGTGGATGTCCCGAGCTATGTGGTCAAGCCCGGCGTCGAGGTCTCGGTGAAAGCCGCCAGCCGCGAGATGCCGCTAGTCCTGGAATCGGTGGAATCGCGCGTTGGTGATGGGTTGTTGAGCTGGCTATCGGCCGACCACAAGAAGCTGACAGGGCACGTGATCGAGAAGCCAGGACGTGCTGACATACCGCTCGCGGTGCAGGAACAGCTGATCGTCGAGCTTTATTCGAAATAGTCGTAGC
>JBDHHL010000162.1:0-9039 GCA_039589375.1 Gemmatimonadota bacterium
GCTGGCCGTGAGCAAGCAGGTAGATGCCCACCCAATCGTACGTGACACCAGCCTGATGAATCCGTTGCACAGCACGATGGAGGATGGCATCGGGCGGCTCCGATGCCATCTCGAGGAGTTCGTCCGAGACCCTGTTTCCGTCGAGCATCACGAGCCACCGAGCGCGACTACATCGAGCTCGGCCATTCTTTGCCTCGCGTCCTGAGCCGGTTTGAAGTCGGGGTCCGCGTCGCTCCACACGTGCAACGCGACCTGCAAGTGTTCCAGTGCCTTGCTACGCCGCCCACCTTCCGCGTACACCATAGCTAACTCGTAGTGGCTCAACGGGTTCTGCGGCGTGACCGTGAGGTTTCTCAGCAGTTCCTTCTCGGCTTCCGCCAGTTGGCCAAGCATTCGGTAGCAACGTCCCAATGAGCGGTTAATCGTGACTTCGGTGGGAGCGAACGCCAGTGCCTCCGCATAACTGTCGATCGCCTCCTCGTATTCTCCCCGCAACTCGTGGATCTTGCCCTGCGATGCGAGCAGATAGGGACGGGCCTGGCCCTTCCCGCTCTCTTCCATCCGCGCCTCGGCCTCCGCGTGAGCCGCCTGTGCCCGGTCGGCGTCTTCGACCTCCAGATAGACCGCGAGATAGCCGAAGGGGATGTTCAGGTTGAACGGCGGCGCCAGCTCCAACTCCGCCTGCCGAATTATCTCGAACGCCTCATCCGACCTGCCGGCTTTGGCGAACAGGTCCAGCGACATCAGTTTGACACCGGAAAGAACTACGGCTGGAGCCTCGTATACCTGTCGCTCCCGCCATTCCTGTTTCTTGTGCTCGATCGCTTCGGCCAGCCGCCCCCGCACCAGGAAATGGTAGCTCAGCCGCGCGTGCGCGGAAGCCCGCTCCTGCGCCGTCCGGCTCGTCTCGAGCGCTTCACGGTGCAGCTCCAGCGATCCCTCTATGTCCCCGATGTTGAACGTCGCCGCCGCCAGATCATTCGTCACGTAGACGTTATCCGGGTCGATGATCAGGGCCCGCTCGTAGTAGAACCGGGCGCGCTCGTGCTCTCCCATCGTCGCGTAGAGGTCGCCCATGGCGTCGAAAGCGGTATGATCGTTGGGGACGGCATCCGCATAGCGCTGGAAGTACTCGAGCGCCGCGTCAAAGTCGCCCTTGGCCCTGTAGAGGTGACCGATCCACCTCAGGAATCGGTGCTGGGACGGATCGAGCTCCAGGACATACTCGTACTCCGAGATCGCAGCGTCACGCTGGTTGCGGTACTCGTACTCCTCTGCCATCAAAGCGTGGCCTTCGAGCTCGTCCGGGAACAGATCGACAATCATGCGCGCGACCGCGAAGCGCTTGTCCGGGTCCGGATCGATGGTGTCATAGTAGAGGTACTTGAAGTCGTACTGCCACCTTTCCGGCAACCGGTACAGATACTCCATGGCAAGCTGGGCGGCGCTGTCGGCCTTTTCCTTCTGGCTCGATATCAGATACACAACCGCCAGCTGGAACTGTGCGAACGCCGAAGTCGGGTCGACCTCAACGGCTTGTTCCAGATAATCAGCCGCTGCCTCCCAGTCCTTGGTCACGATGATCTCGTGAAAGGCCATCATCTGAAGCTTGGCTGCTTCTGTCGAGCTGGTCAGGATATCCGCGACTCGAAGATCCGCGGTCTCCTCTATGTGTCGTTCCGGTATCCCCAGGTCGCGCCGGGCTTGGACAGATATCTCGTCGACTAGGTCCAGGATGTCCGTCCCCGCGAACGAGTTCTCGGCGAGCAGCTTATGCCGCCTCGTCTCGTATAGCGAAGTCTGCACCGATAGCTGGCCATCTTGCTCGCTGAAAGCCCCGGTCACGAAGTAGTCGCGCTGAAGCTCACCCGCCAACTTGGCCATCAGGCTCACCGGTAGCCCTACGCCTTCCGGATAGCCAGCCCTTTCCAGCTTCTCCTGAAGTCCCTTGAAACCGCCAAAGTCGACGAAGACGTCCTGGTCCATATCGAGCAACAGGCCCAGCGTCAGACCGAGCTGCATCCACTCCAACGACGAATCACCGGATTCGTTCTCGAAGTTGAACAGAATGAGCTTCCTGCGGAATTCGCTGATAGGAACAACACGCTCGACCGTCTGGCCCTCCTCGTTTTCCAAAACCAAGCGAGTGGTGGCCGCGCCCAATGGCCGATCGCTGAAGACGGCGACAACCAACACAGCAGCCGCCACGAGGTTTACCGGTATTCCGATCTTCTCCGTCGTCGTCCAGTCGTTCCGACCCGGGGCGCCATGGAAATAGGCGAGCAAGAGGACGGTGGGAACGAGCGCCCCCAGTACTACGAGGCTGAACTCGATCAGGTGAGGCGACAGGGTAAACCGGTCAACTAGCAGGCTCACGAACTCGATGATCACCCAGGAGGCACCCAGGTACAAACCCAAGATCTGCGGCACCCGCCGGTTCAGCAGGTGCCTCACAACGCCAAACGCCATGCGTTTCCCCCTATCCAGCCATACGATGCAAGTACCTATGACAACACGACGGCATGCCGACCTACGACTAAAAGCCGTCGGTCCTGCAGGCCGCCCGTCTACCACCCATACGGATCGGCAGGGGTCTAGGTTGCATGCATTGGAATGGATGTCCTACACCAGCCGAGCAGAGTCAGCGGCTGATGATGGGCTAGTCCCGGCCGGTAAGCGTGCCCGACGGGAGTAGGACGGCCCGAACCGGTGACGCTTCCGCAGCCTCGAGCTTCAGGGGAAGCGCCAGAAGGTCGTAGTCGCCCGGCTCGGCCAGTGTGAGGTCGAGGTTCTCGAGGATCGGGACGCCTGCGGCGCCAAAAGCACGGTGAGCGTTCATACTCGCGCTGTCCACCGGATCGACCGAGGGCGCGTCGGTTCCGTAAAGCACGAGGCCAGCATTCACCAAGGCTTCGGCCGCTTCAGCCGCCAGCGGCGGAAAGTCCTTGTTGAACTCTTCCGGCCGCACGTTAGCGAGAGAACGAACTAGAACCCGCGTGCGACCGATGGCGCCTCGCTCCTTCATGACTTCCGTGCTTACCAGGTGCGACCCGCGAGCATCGATCACCAGCACAGGTCCGATGAATGCGGCCAGATCGAATTCGCCGCTGGTCGCACCACCGGACTGAAAGTGGGCCGGAGCATCGGCATGTGTCCCGATATGGGGGCTCAGCACGATGCGAGACACCGAGACGTTGTCGCCTCGCCACAGATGCTGGGTCCAATCGATGCTAAATGGGGTGTCGCCCGGCCATTCGGCCGTATGTGCTCCTAAAGGCCGGGTTATGTCAATCATAAGGCGTCTCTCCCACGCGGCTTCGCGCCGGAGGAGCCCCCCAACCCAAGATGTCGCGGTCAACCGACAAACGTCCACCGCCGGTGAACGCCAGCGCCAAAGCGATCATGAGCAGCGTGTACTCGAATTCGAACCCACCGATGAACCCCTGCTCGGCCTTGAGCTTGAAAATGGCAACAGCCATCACGGTGGCGACCAACAAAGCCGCCAGACGCGTGAACAATCCGACCAGGATGAGAAGCCCGCCGAAGGCCTCCACGAGAGCCACAACCCAGGCCCAGAAGATCGGATACGGCCAGTTCCAACTGTCAATGTTGAATCCTTCGGGCGTGCCCAGCGGCGTACCGAGCTTGGCCCACCCGTGCGCAATGAACACGGTGCCCAGGGCGAGCCGTAAGAAGATCGGACCCCACTCCGGAAGGGTTCGCGCCAGAAAAGACCGCATCATCACACGCCCTCTCTCTGAGCTACTCGCTACGAGTCGTCCCTCGGTTCGATCTCACGACCCAAAGGAGTCTCGTCGCCATGATTGCGAGGCCTACCGGTGTCCCTGCCCCAATTGGCTGACGTGCGAATGAAGACCTGACCCTGCTGAATCAGCCTGCCGCCAAAACGGTCCACGACTCTGTTCTGAATCCATCTCCTCGTCGGTCGCGCAAGCATAGTGAAGCCGAATAGGTCCGTCATCAGGCCCGGGGTCAGGAGCAAAGCGCCGCCGACAAAGATGGACAGCCCGTCGAGTATGGGCCGGCCCGGTACGCGGCCTCCCGCCAAGTCCTCTTGAAACGCATGCCAGGCCCGCAGGCCTTCCCTGCTCGCCAGCGTGGCGCCGATCACTCCGGTGACGGCGATGAGGGCCAAGGTTGGCCAGAGACCGATCCACCGCCCGACCTGTATGAGGAGGGCAAGCTCCGCGATCGGTACTACTATGAACAGCAGAACAAGTCGTCTGAACATCCTACTATCCAACCCCATTCATGCTCGAGGCCTCTACTTGAAAGCACCACGCTTGCAGGCGCTGCTCTCGCAGCCGAACCGATGCCGGCGTCTGGCCACCCAGCGATACGTTCGCTCTGCCACTCGCATCACACCCGGTACCCGAAACAGCCACGCGAGGGGCCGCAACACCGGCAATAGGCGAAACAACTCCCGCGCCGCTGCGGCGCCCGACCAAACATCGCCGGAAGGAGCGACGAGGTGCATCGCCTGTTCCGCAGCCTTCCGGCTTACGCCGTAACATTCCAGCTCCGCCACCTGATATGGGACCGGTTCAATGCGACCCGCCGAGTCCCAGCGCTTGACAGCACCTACCTGCCTCCGACAGAAGCGGCAATCTCCATCGAAAATCAGAGTCCATCTGGACACGCTAACACAGACGACCGGTTACCCGGCCTCAGGGTTGATGCCGGCCCGACGCGACGCATAGGAAGTGATGCCTTACTCCTCCTTGTAGAACCAAGCGCCCGCTACAGTCGCGGCTAGAATCTCGAACAAGCCCCAAACAGCGATGAACACCAGCAAATCCGCATCCAGCAGTCCCAGCAGCGCGTCACCGAGTGCGGGCCACAGGTACGCGAATAGCCAGACGAAGAATCCTGTGAGAATCGCAGTCTTGGGGCCTGGCCCGAAACGTGGACGGACAGCGGCGTAGAGCCAAACCGTCAGGATGCCTAGCACGAAACCCAAGACGATGAATAGGATGATGGTTCCGCCGCTCGGCTGCGGGAGGTTTAGCTCCCGGTATACCAGCTCCATCCGTTCCGCGATCATGACCAGATTAAGGAGCGACTGGGCCACATTGATGAACAGACCCGCGACCAACCCACCGACGATTACACGCCCGATGTTGATTTTGCCCATTTCAAGACCTCCGGAGCGCTTACGACGCAGCGTCTCGACCGTACGTAGTCAGGAGCTCGCATGTAGTGGCGTGCGTGGATTTAGGATAGAATGCTGTTCGGAAGCGGCGGTGTCCAGCCCGTGGTGGCCATGCTGCCCTCGGCTAAGCCGTGACTTCGCGGCTAATGTCGCGTCCCGACCAGCGACCTTTGTCATTGGACATTCGAAATTGGATGTTCATTATTCTACAGCGCCAAGGAACCGTCCAAGGATTCGAGCCATGCCAAAGCGTATTGCCATCAATACCGGCGGCGGCGACGCGCCGGGTCTCAACGCCGTCATTCGAGCAGCCACGCTCTCCGCACTCAACCAAGGCTGGGAGGTCCACGGAATACGCCGTGCCTACTCCGGGCTTCTGGGCGAAGACGAAATCGTGCCACTCACGCGTGAAACCGTGCGAGGCATAACGCATCTCGGCGGCACCATCCTCGGGACGACCAACCGTGGGAATCCTTTCGCCTGGCCTGTCGAGCGCGCCGATGGGACGGTCGAACTGGTGGACCGTTCCGACGAAGTCGTCGAGGCTTTTCACGATTGTGAATTCGATGCTCTTATCGCCATCGGCGGCGACGGCAGCCTGCGGATCGCGCACGATCTTTCTAGGAAGGGCCTTAAGGTAGTGGGTGTACCGAAGACGATCGACAACGACATCGAAGGCACACCCTTGACATTCGGGTTCTTGACTGCCGTCTACGTTGCCACCGATGCGATCGACCGGCTGCATTCCACGGCCCAGGCACACGAGCGCGTGATGGTCGTCGAAGTCATGGGCCGAGACACTGGATGGATAGCGCTATTCGCCGGGGTCGCGGGGACGGCGGACGTGATTCTCATTCCCGAGATCCCGTACAGCATTGAGAACGTCTGCAAGAAGGTTCTGGAACGGGAGCGCCTCGGCAGGCGCTTCGCGATCGTCGTAGCCGCGGAGGGTGCTGTTCCACAAGGTGGCACACCGGTCTTCGACGATCCCGAGGCGCGGAGGCTCGGCGGGGTATGCGAAGTGCTGGCGAGACAGATTACCCAAGCGACCGGCAAAGACGCCCGCGCCATAGCGCTGCGCCACCTCCAGCGCGGCGGGTCACCGATCTCGTACGATCGGCTCCTGGCACTCCGTTTCGGCGCCGCCGCTGTCAGATGTATCGAGGCCGGTGACTTCGGTTGCATGGTGGCGCTCGACCCGCCGGATATCAAGGTTATTCCTCTCGCCGAGGCCGTGAGCCGGCAGAAGAAGGTCCCGGTGGATGGCGACGTGGTAGCCACGGCTCGGGCACTGGGGATCAGCTTCGGCGACTGATTTGACGTTACGGGCGTATCGCCCGTATCAACGTCGGGCCAAACGCTGTATGAGCCAGTCTGCCAGATAGCTCAGAAAATCTGCATCGACCTCAGCGTTCGGGTCGGCGTACTCAGCGATTCCTTCGCCTTTCGAGACGGCGAACAAGTGGTTCAACTGCGGAAAGATCTTGACCTCGTAGTCGGGGTGATGCGCTTCGTCCAAAGCGCCACCGAGCCGGTGGGCATGTTCCGGCGCCACCTGCACATCCTGGCCACCGTTAGCGATCAACACGGGGCTTCGCACTCTTCGGATCGCCGCTAGCGGGTCGTGCTGCACATGCTCGAGCCACCACCTCGACTGGCCAAGCTGCTTCAGCGACGGGGGCAACTCCAGCTCGTCCAGGTCACGTCCTTCGCGAATTGCCCTTGAAAGCTGCTCGATGAGCTCCCGAGATTCGGCCAGGTCCGACGAATCGCCACCCGCTTCTCGGGCGGCACCGACGACCTGCTCCACCAGAACCGAGTCTAGCGGCGTCGCCGTGCCGGCCATCACGACGATAGCAGCCAGTCCCGTATCTTCTGCCGCCACGATCGGTGCGATAATCCCGCCTTCGCTGTGGCCGACAAGGGCGACGCGCGCGGGATCGACCTCCGAACGGTCGCGCAGGTAGCGTACCGCGGCTTCAACATCCGCCACTAGATCGCTCAGGCCCGCGGACGCGAGGCTTCCCCCGCTACCGCCGACACCCCGATCATCGTATCTGAGCACCGCCACGCCGCGCCGCGTCAGCGTATCGGCAATGCTCCGAAAGATCCCGAGCTTCAAACCGCCGGGCCCGGGCGTATTCTCGTCGCGGTCCTGCGCTCCGGATCCGGTAATCAAAACGGCGGCCGGCCAGGGCCCCGATCCCCGCGGCAAGGTCAGGGTACCAGCGAGCGTGATGTCGCCCGACCCAAAAGAAACCTCCTCGGCATCGTAGTCGACTGCACCGGACGTCTCTTCCTCAGGCTGGTTTGTCGCGGGGGTCAACAGTGGCGCCCACTCCTGGTGCGCTTCGCTCACGGCCTCGAACGCTTGCAATGGGACGGAGACCTTCAGCGGCGTACCGTCCTCGGCCAACCAGACATAGGCCCCCAAGCGATTGGCGATGTTGAGGAAGTAACGCCGCACGGCCAGCTGACGGCCATCGCTCTCGACGCTGCCGGAATGCTGCAGCTCCACGGTCACCGGTACACGCGGGAAAGCCACGAATTCCTGGGATTCACCGCGAGCACCATCGAACAGCCAAGCGAATTGAACGATGTGGTGTATGACATTGTTGCTCAGAAGGACCGCGCGATCGGGAGTCTCGAAATCTTCCGTCGTGGTGGAACCACCGTGCACGGCACTTTGGACGCCACGGCCATCGGCCCGCACCAGCGTGTACTCCGTCTTGTCGCCATTCACGACCGCCAGCACGCGAGCGCGCTGGAACGCGAGCCGCTCATCGGCCTCGACGTCAACGTCCTGAACGATGTGAAGGCTCGGTACCTGAAGGTCGACATTTCCGCTCAGGCGGTAGCCGCCGCCGGCCAGCCGCTCGAGGCTATAAGACTCCGATCCCGACGGCATCGCACCGAGCGTAAACAGGAGGCGGCCCGCGGCCTTCGAGGGCACCTGAGCCGATGCGTGAGACGCTGAGATGAGCACCAAGCACAGCCCTACAACAAGCGTTCTAGCCATGAGTCAACCGCCCCCCCGAGCCCCGTCGCTCGCTCTAACCGGATCTGCAGCGCGTTCTCGGATTACAGAAGACCGGACGACCGGTCACTCGGGCTCAACGATCACCGCGTTCCCGAACACGAGAATCTCCGACGCCGCGCCCATCATATACGAGGTCGCGAAACCGATGTCCGTGATCGCGTTGGCCCCCAGTTCCTGCGCTTCCGCGACCATACGATCGGCCGCCTGATCGCGAGCTTCGGCCATCATCTTCGTGTATTCCTCGATCTCGCCGCCGACCAGGTTCTTGAGCACGGCCAGTATGTCGCGCCCCATATGACGAGCTCGGATTGTATTGCCTCGCACGAGGCCCAAGGTCTTCACGACTGTGTGTCCGGCGATTTCAGCTGCTGGCGTGATAATCATCTCTGGACGTCCTTGTACGGATCCCTGCTTCTGACGAAAAGCTTCTCTCTGACTACAGACACGAACAGCACGGCCAATCCTACGGTTGTAGCCAGGATCGCACCCTTCAAGAACCAGGGCAATCCTGCATCGGCGATGAGCTCTTCCACGCCCCTCCAGGCTCCGTAGGAAACCAGCACGATCAGACCGATGGACACGAGTATCCAGCCGATCCCCCTCTCGAGGCGGCTGTAGACCGATGCCCAGTAGTCCTCCCAGACTTCGTCCGGCGGCTTGCGCAGGCTCATACTCTGCGTCACCTCCTTGACCCTCGTTAGCCGATTCCACTCGTCTCTCAAGCTTGAATCGGCGTTAAGTAGTCCCTCCAGTTCCCGGCGCTCCCTCGCGGTCAGTTCCCCGTCCAGCGCGCTCATGAGCAGCTGGCGGACCCGCTCATCGCCAG
>JBDHHL010000163.1:0-9023 GCA_039589375.1 Gemmatimonadota bacterium
ATGGGAACGGCCGAGTTCCATCACCTCTGCGGCCGGTACGTGGGGGAGCGCGAGAAAGCTCTAGGCCTCGAGCGCAAGTCTCTGCTTGCCGCCTGTTACGAGTCCGGTGTACCTGTCTACACGTCCGCGCCTGGTGACTCGAGCATCGGGATGAACGTAGCCGAACGAGCACTCGCTGGTAGCCGGCTTCGTATCGATTCGGCGATCGACGTAAACGAGACGGCGGCAATCGTTCTGGGTGCCAAGCGGGCCGTGGGGAAGAGCGCGGTCGTAATTCTGGGTGGAGGCAGTCCCAAGAACTTCCTTCTGCAAACTGAGCCGCAGTTACAGGAGGTGCTGGGTATATCCGAAGCAGGCCACGACTACTTCATCCAGATGACCGATGCGAGGCCAGACACAGGTGGGCTGTCCGGCGCGACGCCGTCAGAGGCAGTGAGCTGGGGCAAGGTGGACCCACAAGCGCTTCCGAACACCGTAGTGTGCTACCTAGACGTGAGCGTGGGCCTTCCTCTGCTGACTGCCTACGCCCTGGCGCGACGGGAGCCCCGTTCTCCGAAGCGCCTCTACGACCGGCGAGCCGAGCTTCTGGCCGGGCTAGAGAAGGAGTACCGGCAAGCGCGCTCGCGTCGCTGAGCCGGCGCTGCGGCTGGTCTGGTTGGTAGAGGTTTCCCACAGCTCAGATTCAGAAACCTGGCCACGAGTCCATCGGCTCCGTTGACCTGGTCAGGTGCATACCCGCATCGGCGAAATCCCGGAACGCCTCGTCAGCCCGATCCGTGAAGTCGATGACATCAGGAATGACCACGGGCGAAGTGCAATCGACGAGTAGGTGGACCTTCCGGGCAAGTTTGCTGTCTCGCTCTTCGATTTCCGCTAGCAGGTCGCGGATTGTCCAGGCAACGCAGTGGCTCTTCGCTTGACCGGCTATGATCACGGCGTCGAACGTCACCAACCGCTCTATGAGCGATTCATTCTTCTCGGCGACGGTCTCCCCATCCGGACCGTTCATCACCTCGGGATTAAGCACCGAGTAGTGCTCGGTGAGCGGATTGTCTCCCTTGACCTCGATCCAGGGCTGACTGCTCCGTGCCACGCAGTGGAAGAAGACCGCCTCCTCCACAGAGGATACGAGGGCGTGACCGATGCCGCCGAGCATCGCGTGGTAGGGCCACACCAGCAGAGGGTACTTGCCTCCCGACGTCAGGCTTTTCACATAATGTCGCGCGTGGCGGTCGAGGTAATCGTAGTCGTTCCCGGCTACGCTCATAGCGACCGCGGGATTCACACGCCAGCTACCTTGCTCTAGGTCATCGATCGTGATGATCGTTTGACCACCGATCGGATGCTCGCCTGCGTCGTTCACCCAGAACAGGGGATGAAAGATCTGCATCGTCCTATGCGTGTCCAGCGTTGCCACAATTTGTGTTATCGTAGCCAGATTCCCGTAAATGAACTCGCAAAGACGGACGTTGTCATCCACGGCACCGCGCCCGGAACGCCCCGCTACGAAGAGCTCGAAACCGGGGACGCAGAAGGTGTTCTGGCAGTCGACCAGCACGAGGCAGATACTAGTCTCATCTTCTTGAGCCGGTCGGAGGCCGTGCTCTATGGTCCAAGCCGCCGCAGCCTCGGCTCGCTGGGTGTAAGGGACGCGCCAGACTTCGCCGACACGACCGCAGTCAAAGTGAGGTGGGATCGGCAGCGGCTTCCTGGTCACTGCGCAACTCCTTTCGCGGGCCGAACTCGCAAGACAAACGCGTGCGCTGTCCTTGAGACCTAATGTGATGCAACCCAATTCCCCCTTGTGGCGTCAAAAGTAGTGGGCGCACGACGAAAGCGGAAACCGCTCGAGGCCGCTCCGGGACTGGCGAAAAGGGAGGTCGAGGCTTCCGCATTGGCTGAAGTGGTGAAGTCATAGATTGGAGGCGGAGCACGGCAATCGCCGCTGCTCTGACGGAAGGTCAGGGGCACCGACGTGGGCGCCCCTCTTTTCGTGCCCAGGCCAGACGGACACTCACCTTAGCCTGTACCGAGTCGGAGCTATCCCGAGATCGCCGAGCGAGATGGGCGTTCCGTCAGAGTTAGAGCACCCTTCTCCGCAGTCCCTTTCCGCGTCGCCATCTCCGTCGAGGGTGGGCAGCTCTCTCGTGTGCGCCAGCCTGGACTTGGTCAACTTGAACAGCTGAACGGACGGGCTCGGCTCCCCGAATCCTGTCACGGCAGGCGCTCGATAGCAGGGGTAAGAGGCGGCGACACAGTGTCAACTCGTTGTCTGGGCACACGATGACAATGTGTCCGCCGACTGGACGGGAGGGGGTGACCCTCAGCCCGCACACCCGCCGAGTCTTCTGCCGTTGCGATTGCGTAGTGCAAGTGCGAGTATGGTCGGCGACTATTGCGGCGTCATGAGGGAGAAGACTTGCAACCGCGTCAGGAGGGTTGTCATGCGGGGATTCATTCTCGCCCTGTCGGTGGCCGGACTGGTTGGATGCTCCATCTTCGGCGGGTCGGGTGGCCCGGATCCGCTTGCTGGGTGGGGCGGCGTTTGGTCTGGACAGCACCGCTCATCCTACGGCGACAGCGGTTCGCTGGAGATCGAGCTCAGCACGGACACGGCCGGTGTTGCTGTTGGCATCGCCCGCTTCGAGTCCGGCTACGGAATGCAGCGCACCTCGATGGATGCGCTCGTGCTGACCGGGGACTCGATTCGGACGATGCTGAAGTTCGAGGGCATGGTCGCCGAGATACTTGGCACGCGTGTGGAGGATATTGCGGAAGGTACTTACGTCGTCCGGCCGGAGGGCCAGGGCGACGTCGTCGATTCGGGCTCCTGGGAGATCAGCCGACAGCCGGCTGGCCAGTAGGCACCGGTCCGTCAGGCAGACGCGAGCCGGTGGCCTAGATCTCCACCGGCCCCCCGCGGGCCATGTCGTCCAGGGCGCGGCTGACCTTGCGGATAGCCTTCTTCAGGGCATCTCCGTAGTAGACCGCCGCTTCTTTGGCGTCGTCTCGGTAGGCGCGCTGCTGCTCGCTCTTCCTCTGGTACTCCCCACGCATTATGCGGTCGTAATGTCCCTCCCGGATCCAGCGTCGGAGTTCGCCTACGCGCAGCACGTGGAACGGGTGAGTAGAGCCTAGCAGGTTCATCACCTTGAAGACGGCGTCGGCGAGGTTCTCGTCCTCCTCGTAGTCCTCCGACTGTCGCATGAACTCGGCCAGGTTGAGGTCCTGCCCGTGATGATGACTGCCACCCGCCAGCTTCATCAAAGCGCTCATCACGGCCTCTGGGTCCTGGGTCCCCAGAAGCGCCGCACGGTCGCATGACAGCTCGCTTTTACGATTCCACTCGGACATGGCCAGCACGATCGCCTGGATGGCGATCCCGGCGATGGGTAGCTGGCGCTGCCCGAGCAGGATCAGCAGGGTGAACACGGTGCGGTAGAGGACGTGATCGCTCGCGATATGCCCGATCTCGTGGGCGAGTATCGTCTCGACCTCCTCCGCATTCAGGATGTCGACGGCGCCGCTGTTGATCAGCACGAATGGCTCGTCGACCCCAAGCGCGCCGGCGTTGACGAAGGGCGTTTGGGAGATGTAGAGCTCCGGTTCCCAGCCCAGGTCGAGCGTCTGGAGGACTCGTTGGTGGAGCTCGTAGACCCAGCCGTACTGGTCTGGAGTTACCCTCACGGCATTGGCCTGGAAGAACAGGCGGAGGCCGCGTTCTCCGAACATACCAATGATCTTGCGGACGACCTCGGAGAACCCGGGGATTGCGTTCAGGCTTCGCAAAGCGGCCCGATCTGCGGGGTGTTCCCACGACCGGGAGGATATGTCGGCCAACCTTATGCGGTCTACCGGTGCCAGTGTATCTGTTGAATCGTTCATGAGTGCAATCTTGCCTAGCCGGGCCAGTCCGTCAATCAACGGCTCGAGTGGGAGAGCTAAGCTCGAGGGCGGTTGAGGGACATGCGGGGCAATGAGCCTTGCGCAACTCCCTGGCCCCGTTGCCAACCCGCGGCTGGGACTACATATTGTTTATCCCCAGGCCCTAGCCCACTCATCGAGGTCCAGAACAGAACGGTAGCCGTCGTTCGGTTTGAGGTTCGGTGTGTCGGGGTGAAGGGGCTCTCGGGTAGTTGGACATGAACAGTAACGTCGAGGGCACACGGTCGTGTGAGGCCGTTCTGTTTCGGCTTCAGACATCGCCTCGACGCAGACGTTGAAAGAGCCAACGGCTCTGTCACATGCAACAGCCAGAAGGAGGAGCGATGGTCACACGGCACGTGCGGTTTGGGACCACCGCAATGATCGGCGTGTTCGGGCTAGCGCTGGCGTCGGTAAGCTGCTCGGCGGTCAAGCCCGAAGAGCTGGACGCCGAACTTGCGCAGGTCCGCCAGGAGATGCAGCAGGCTGATGATCAGCTCTCGGGCAGGATTGACGGCGTCGAGGGACGGATGAACAGCCTCGAAAGCGACCTGAGGGCTCTGCGGAACGATTACAACGCCACGGTCGAGCGGATGCAGGGGATGCTGAAGTTCAATGTCCCCGTGCACTTCGCTTTCGACGAGGCAGCCGTCCGTGAGCTCGACAAGCCGGTGCTGGATCGTTTCGCCGCCGTCGTGAAACAGTACTACGGCGACGCGCTGGTCACTGTCGAAGGCTTCGCGGATGCAGCGGGCAGTGAAGCCTACAACGTCCGTCTCGGCAAGAGTCGCGCTGACGCGGTGAAGCAGTACCTGACGACCGCGGGTGGCTTGTCGCCCGACATGGTGAAGACGGTCAGCTACGGCGAGGCGCACGACCGCCAGGTGATGCCCGGCGATCGCGGCCCTGGTGTCACCGGCATCGAGAACCGTCGTGTCGCGATGGTCATCGACTACGGCGGCATGGTCCGCGGCAGGTAGCAGAACCTCTCTTTCTTAGCGAGAGTACAGAGCGGCGCCCTACGGCCTGAGGGCCGGGGGCGCTGTTTTGTCATCCAACCGATAGTGGCAGGTATGGATAGGTTGGTCCAAAGTCTATTCGAGTCGCCGCCGGACATGGGTGATTGGCGTGTTGAGTACTCCGCCTTCGCGGATAGTTGTGCTCTGACGGTGCGGGCGGAGCGGTGCATGGTGCGCGTTCGGGGAGAGCGCCGAGCAGAGATGCTCAATGGGCTGGTCACCAACCAGGTGGAGGGGCTGCGAGGTGTGGGGCGACACGCCATGCTGCTTTCGCCCAAGGGCCGTGTGCTTACCGATCTGCGGATCTTCCCGTTTGCAGACTCCATGCTCCTCGACCTCCCGCGCGGGGGCCATGCGAACCTGTTGGCAGCCTTCCAGAAGTACTTGCCGCCCATCTACGCGACCTACGAGGATGCCAGCAATTCGCTGAGCTTGCTGGGGCTCTATGGCCCCAAGGCAGCCGAAGCGGCGAGCGAAGTCGTTGAGGAAGTTCCCGATCAGCACCTCGGTGTCGCCGAGGTCGAGATCGGGAGCAACGTCTGCCTGGTGGTTCGAAACCGTCGTCTCGCAGGGGACGGCGTCGAGCTCTTCGTTCCACGTGATGCAGCGCCGGAGATCGTCGACAGGCTGCTGCCTGCCGTGCGAGCGCGAGGAGGACGAGCTGTAGGGTCGCGGGCACTGGAGGTGGTCAGGGTGGAGTGGGGGGTCCCCACGTACGGCGTCGATATCAGCGAGTCGAACCTCGCCCAGGAGACCGGCCTGGAGGAGGAAGCCATCTCCTACGATAAAGGCTGTTATCTGGGTCAGGAGGTTGTCGCGAGGGTTCATTTCCGTGGCCACCTCAACCGTCAGCTTGGCGGTCTGAGGTTCGCGGATCAGGTGCCGCCGGCTGGAGCGCTATTGCGCGACGAGGGCGGGAAGGAGATCGGAGCGGTGACCTCCGCCGTCGAGTCACCGGAGTTTGGGCCCATTGGCTTGGGCTATGTCAGACGTGAGATAGAGATGGGGGCAAGCGTCTATTGGGAGGTGGGGGGACATCGGGGCACGGCTACCGCAGTCGCCCTGCCGTTCCGGGGAGACGGCATTTGAAGTGACCGGCGTGGCCACGTACTTTTTTCGCCGTCACCGAAGTAGGTTTAGCGACGACCTGCGCCGGGCCTGTCGAATGATCGCGTGAGGGCCGCGCGCATGGTGCGCGAGTACTGGGAGAAGTGGAGCGATGGCCAGAGTCGATGTGATTATGCCGCAGATGGGTGAGTCGATTGCCGAGGGGACGATCACGAAGTGGCTCAAGGGCGTGGGGGAAGCGGTCGAGCGCGACGAATCGATTCTGGAGATCTCTACCGACAAGGTGGACGCCGACATCCCGGCCCCGGCATCGGGCACGCTGGTCGAGATCCTCGCCGAGGAAAGCGTCACGGTAGAGGTCGGTGCCGTGATTGCCAGGATAGAAACGGAGGCATTTGCGGCGGCTGAGGCGGAAGAGCAGGTCGAAGAACCGCGGGTTGAGGAACCGCGGCCCGAGGCTGCCCCCGCTGGCGATGTGGAAGCCGAGCCCGCGCTCGCGGCGGTAGCCAGCGTCGGGCCAACCGAGCCTCGGGGAGACGACGGCGCTGGGCCGGAGACACGCGAGGGACGTCTTCGTACCCGGTCGACGCCTGTCGTCAGGCGCATCGCCGCAGAGCACGGCGTCGACATCGCGGGTCTCAGCGGCTCTGGGGTGGCTGGGCGCGTGACCAAGAAAGACATACTGGCCCATATCGCCCAGCGGGCATCCGCTCCTGCAGCGGTGCCGGTGGGGGCTCCCGGTGTTCTGCACGTGCCGATTCATGGGGAGACTCTAGAGATCAGGATCCCCGATGTCATCATCCGGGATACCGATCGAGTCGAGGAGATGAGCGTCATGCGGCAGCGGATCATGGAGCATATGCTCATGAGCCGCCGGGTGAGCGCTCACGTCAGCTCCGTCTTCGAGATCGACTTCGAGCACGTCGCTCGAGTGCGGGCGAAGCTCAAGCCGCGCTTCGACCAGGACGGCGTCAAGCTCACCTATCTGCCGTTCGTCATCAGGGCTGTAGTCGAGGGGCTGAAGGCCTACCCGGCGCTGAACGCTTCGGTGGTCGGTCGCAAGATCGTCTATCACAACCACTACAACATCGGGATCGCGGTCGCCATGGATGAGGGGAGCGGTCTCATCGTCCCCGTGCTAAAAGGCGCTGACGATTTGAGCCTGCTGGGCCTCGCGCGGCGCATGCTCGAACTCGCAGAGCGCGCCCGCACTCGGCAACTGGATCCCGATGACGTGCAGGGCGGTACCTTCACAGTCACGAACCCCGGCGTGTTCGGTTCGCTCGTTGGCACGCCGATCATCAACCAGCCCCAGGTTGCCATCCTCGGCGTCGGCGCCATCGAGAAGCGGCCTGTTGTGATCGACGATATGATCGCCATTCGCCAGCGCGCCTACTTCGGCATCTCGTTCGATCATCGGGTGGTGGACGGTGCCATGGCCGACTTCTTCATGGGTAAGGTGAAGGAGGTGTTGGAGAGCTTCCCGGAAGACGCCTGAGCTTCCGTCTTTCACGGCTGGCCGAACCAGCAGCGCTGCTCGGTTTGAGAACAGGGGGAGTGGGTCGCGATCGACCGGACTCCCCCTATTGCATCGAGCGCCCGCGATCACAGCTTTCTTGCCCGAGTCTTCCGCGGCCCGTGAATATCGAGGGGGTGACGTGTACAGATCAGCAATGGCCTTTCCCGTATCCCTGAGCGCCGCTCTGGCGGTTGCGACCCTACCCATACCGGCCAGCGCGCAGGCGCCGGCGATCTCGGCTGACCGGTCGGGCTTCGAGCTCACCGTTGCGAATATCATGCAGGGCCCGGAGCTGGTCGGAGCGCCACCCTCACGCCTACGCTGGTCACCGGACGGACAGACCCTCTATTTCGTCTGGAAGCAGCCGGACGAAGAGCGTCGGGGCCTCTATCGGGTGGGCAAGAACGGCGGAACGCCAACCCGAGTGCCCGATGCGGAGGCTCAGCGGATCGAGCGTCGCCTAGCGGCGGTTTACCCCGAGGATCGTAGTCTCGCCGCATACTCAGAAGGCGGCAAGCTGTATCTCCTCGATGTGCGATCAGGCGATGAGAGGGTGCTGGTGTCGGTACCGGACCGCCTGTCACGGGTCCAGATCGCGCCAGGAGGGGATGCAGTCTACTACGTGTTGCGTGATAACCTGCACCGTGTTGACGTCGGCAACGGGTCCGTCGCCCAGCTGACGGATATTCGACATGGCAGCGAGCCGGAAGACAGGAAAGCCCCGGCAGAGCAGAAGACGT
Source organism: Gemmatimonadota bacterium (assembly GCA_039589375.1). Taxonomy (GTDB): domain Bacteria; phylum Gemmatimonadota; class Gemmatimonadetes; order Palauibacterales; family KS3-K002; genus JASFMO01. The sequence goes on from JBDHHL010000163.1 coordinate 8,271, forward strand.
TCCTGAAGGAGGAGCAACGCTACCTTCTGGGCGTCTTCGAGGTCGACTCGACCCGTCGGGCACGCAACTGGCCACCTCCGCCAGATACGGCGAAGGTCGATACGCCGCAGGTCTTCCATGTGAAGCGGGGGCAGTCGGTCGACGGCTTCTGGGTGGCCCCCGATGGGTCGCGCATGGCGTTCGACCTCTCGCACGAAGCTAAGGAGGCCCGGTTGGCCTGGGTGCCCGATTACGTAGCCGAAGACGGCTACACTCGCCAGGCACCGCGAAAGCGCACGAACGTGGGAGACGAACAGCTGTCCCGCAAGACCGGGATCATGGACCTTATGACCGGCGATGTCACCTGGGTGGACCACGGCCTGGGAGAGCGCGAGGTCAACCTGCAGTTTCGTGGCTGGTCGGAGGATAGCGATCGGCTGCTGTTGGTGGGGCTATCGGATGACGCTCAGGACCGGTGGCTCCTGGTTGTGGACGGCGCCTCGGGGGAATCGAGGATCGTCGATCATCTGCACGACGAGGCTTGGATCGGCGGGCCTGGTTCGAGTGCGGCCGGATGGATGCCGGACGGCGATCACATCTGGTTCATCTCGGAGGCGACCGGTTTCGCCCACGTCTACACGGTTGCGGTGGGTGGCGGAGAGCCGACGCCGTTGACGACCGGCCCGTGGGAAGTGCTGAACGCGCAGATCTCACGTGACAAGGAGGAATGGTATCTGACTACTAGCGAGAGAAGCCCGCACGAGCGCGGCTTCT
>JBDHHL010000164.1:0-9179 GCA_039589375.1 Gemmatimonadota bacterium
GACTGGCGTCGCGGCCGAGTTGGTCTACACCGGAGAGGCGTTCAGCGCCGAGGAAGCGCAGCGTGCCGGCCTGATCCGTCGCGTCGTGCCCGACGCCGAATTGGAGTCGGCGGCGCTGGAGTTGGCCGGGACGATGACGCGCCACAGCGGCGCGGCGCTGCGGATCGCGAAGCGGATGCTGCGTGGCGGTCGGCAGGCGGCGCGCGCCGCCGCGTTGTCGCGGGCGGGAGACATGTACGTGGACGCTCTGATGGACACGAAAGACGCGGTAGAAGGTCTGCAAGCGTTCTTGGAGAAGCGGCGACCGACATGGAACCACGAGTAACTCGTTCTAACCTCGCAAGGAGCAGCCCGGATGTTCGATAAGCTTCGGGAATGGGAAAAGAACCGCCACGAGTACGCGCAGGCATGGAAGGAACGTACGGGCGGCAAGGTGCTGGGTTACTTCTGCACCTATGTACCCGAGGAGATACTCCATGCGGCGGGCGTACTTCCCGTACGCATACTAGGCAGCCATGAGCCTCAGGACGTCACCGAGCCACACATTTTCGGGATGTACTGCCCCTTCTGCCGCGACTGCCTGGCCCAGGGCCTCAAGGGTCGGTACGACTATCTCGACGGGATAATGATCGCCCAATCGTGCCTACACATCCGTCAGGCGTATACGTCGTGGGAGAAGCACAGGCCGACCGAGTTCAGCTACTACCTCTGCATGCCCAATCACGTGCAGAGCCCGCGCGCGTTGCCCTATCTGACCGAGGAGCTGGTCCAGTTCAGGGCGGCCGTCGAAGAGTGGACGGGCAAGACGATCACCGACGAAGCCCTAGACGAGGCGATCGAAGTATACAACGAGAACCGGCGCTTGATGCATGCCGTCTACGAGACGCGGAAGGCGCCGAACCCGCCGCTGACGGGTGAAGAGGCGATGGAGATGGTGATCGCCTCTCAGATGACCGACAAGGCGGAGCACAATCAAGAGCTCAAGAGAATTCTCGGCGAGCTGCCCGGCAGGACGAACGGTCGCGACACGGGTGTTCGCCTGATGATCATCGGCAGCGAGGACGATGACACCGAGTTCATGAACATGGTGGAGTCGTGCGGGGCGACGTTCGTCGTGGACGAACACTGCACCGGGACGCGCTACTTCTGGAACGAGGTGGAGCCGAGAGACAACCGGCTCGAGGCCATCGCGGCCCGTTACATCGATCGCGTCCCGTGTCCGTCGAAGGACTGGGTCGAGAGGACAAGGACCGAACACATCCTCCAGCTCGCCGAGGATTGGAGCGTCGATGGGGCGATCGTGATGCAGCAGAAGTTCTGCGACCCGCACGAGCTCGATACGCCCGCCATACGCAAGGCGCTCGAGGATAAGGGCATCAAGACGCTGTTTCTCGAGTTCGACGTTACCGTGCCGATCGGGCAGTTCAAGGTAAGGGTAGAGGCATTCCTCGAGATGCTGGGCGAAGAAGATTTATTTGACTAGCGCAGGACGACACCGATGCTGAGGCGGGGTGGCACCCTTTGAATGTCGAATACCGAATATCGATCAACGAATAATGAAGAACTGTTCTTGGAAATCCGACATTCGATATTCGATATTGGCAATTCAAAGCCTGCCTTAACCGCTGACCACCAGGATACGCGAATGGCAACCAGGCAGATGTACGAGACCCGACCGCTGGAGTGCTGGGGCAAGGCGAAGGAGATACGGAAGAAGTACTACCAGGACTACGCGGCGGCCCACGAGAACGGAGGCGTCCGGTGGGCCGGAGGGGCATGGACGTTCGGAGCGATACCCAACGGTCTCGGCGACGATGTCCACAGCCTCACCAGCGAGCCTTACGCAGCCTCGATCTCCGCTGACAAGGAGTTCTCTATCAGATGTCTGGAGGCGGCGGAGCGGGCGGGCTACGCGCGCGACCTTTGCGCCTACATGCGCAACTACTGGGGCTCGGTCATTCTTGACGAATATTTGTGGGGCGGTCCCTTCCCGAAGCCGGATTTCATCTGGCAGGACCACATCTGCTGCAGTCACGCCAAGTGGTACCAGGTCGTCTGTGACCACGAGCCGGGCATCCCGCACTTCTGCGTCGATGTGGCGGTCGGACCCGCGGGGGAGATCAACGACAACAAGTTGGACTACATCGTCGGCCAGATGCACGACGGCATCGAGTGGCTGGAGAAAGTCACCGGCCGAAAATACGACGATGACAAGCTGATCGAGGCGGTGCACAACGAGTGCCGGTCGACATCGCTTTGGGCGGAGGTGTGCGAGCTCAACAAGGCCGTACCGGCACCGCTCGAAGAGAAGACGATGTTCTCGCTCTATGTGCTCGGCACGCTGATGAAGCACAGCAAGGTCGTGGCCGACTTCTATGAGGAGTTACGCGACGAGGTGAAGGACAGGGTCGAGAACCAGATTGCCGCCATACCCAACGAGCGGTGCCGGCTGATGTCCGATACGCAGCCGCCCTGGGGCTTCTTGAGCCTGTTTCGTTACTTGGAGGACTACGGTGCCATCTCGGTGGGATCGCTCTACACATTCGGCCTGATCGGAATGTGGGAGGACAAGCCGGACGGCACGTGGGGGCCGCGCACAACGCCGCAGCAGCAGGGAATAGAGATCAAGGACCGGGACCACGCTCTGCGCATCCTGACCGAATGGAACCTCAACAAGCCCGAGTGGCAGCACTTCTACTCGCCGCACCTGAAAACGGAGATGATGGTGCGCATCGCGAAGGAGTGGTCGCTGGATGGAGTGATGCTTCACTACAACCGCGGCTGTGAGGGTCTCAGTCTGGGGATCGCTGAGAATCGTTTGGGTCTGCTGGAAGCCGGTTTCCCCGTGATGACTTTCGAGGGGAACATGGGGGACGAGCGCGAGTTCGACCTGGCAAGAACCAGGACGCGCGTCGATACCTTCATGGAGACTCTGGGTTTCAAGAAGGACTGAGTCGACGTCGTCGTTCAATCTCGACGCGGGATCGGGTTGGAGTCGCACATGATAACTGCTGGGATCGACATGGGTGCCAAGACCATCAAGGTGGTGGTCTTGCGAGACGGGGAAATCGCCGGCAAAGCGGTCGCGCTGGCCGGGTTCGAGAGCCGCGAGGCGGCGGAGCAGGCATTCGCGGCGGCCCTGGACGATGCGGGGGTCGCGAAGGAAGAGGTGGAACGCGTCGTGGCCACGGGCGCCGGACATGGCCACGCGCCGCACTCGGAGCGGGGTATCTCCGAAGTGGCCAGCGACTCGCGGGGCGTCCATAAGCTGTATCCGGCGGCGCGCACGGTGATCGACGTCGGCGCCGAAGAGGGTCGCGCCATCCGCTGCAACGATGAGGGCAAGGTGCTGGATTTCGCCCTCAACGAGAAGTGTGCCGCCGGAGCGGGCGCGTTCACCGAGTCCATGAGCCGCGCACTAGAGGTCGAGATCGAGGCGCTGGGACCGATGTCCCTCAACTCGAAGAACGCGATCCCGATGAACGCACAGTGTGCGGTGTTCGCCGAATCGGAGGTCGTGTCGCTGCTGCATGCCAAGACGGCCAAGGAAGACATCGCGCGGGCGGTCCACGACGCCATCGCGAGCCGCATCGTGTCGCTGGCCCGGAAAGTCGGGTTCGAGCCCGACGTGGTTCTCATCGGTGGAGTCGCGCACAACGTCGGCTTCGTCGATTCCTTGCAGAGGGCCCTGGAGTGTGAGGTCGTAATACCGGATGAGCCCGAGTTCATCGGGGCGTATGGGGCTGCGCTGGCCGCGGCCGAAGGCTGAGCGGGCCGGCAGAGGGGAACGATCTAATGGCTGAGTACTGGCGCTGGAAGGAATACCGCTGGCATGACGAGGCTAAGGACTGGCGTGACGGGGGGCTGGTCACGGCCGGTGTGGATGTGGGCTCGGTTTCCTCGCAAGCGGTCGTTGTAGTAGACGGCGAGCTCTACGCCTTCTCGAGCATGCGCACGGGTTCCGACAGCCCGGAGAGCGCCCATAAGGCGATGGACTGGGCTATGGAGGAAACGGGCCTGACTCTGGACGACATCGGGTTCGTGGTGGGAACGGGCTACGGCCGAGTCAACGTACCGTTCTCGAACAAGGCCATCACCGAGATCGCTTGCCATGCCCGCGGAGCGAACTTCATGTACGGCTCCAGCGTCAGGACCGTCCTCGACATGGGCGGGCAGGACTGCAAGGTGATACGCTGCGATGAGAGGGGGAAGGTCAGCGCCTTCGTGATGAACGACAAGTGCGCCGCCGGCACCGGACGCGGCATGGAAGTCTTCGCCGACCTGCTGGCGATCCCCATCGAGGAAGTCGGCGAGCTGTCGCTGCAGGTGGAGGAGGAACCGCCGCCGGTATCGTGCACTTGCGTGGTCTTCGCCAAGTCCGAGGCGACGGCGCTGCTGCGCGAGGGCTGGCCCAAGAGCAAAGTCCTGGCAGCCTACTGCTCCGCCATGGCTCACCGCGTGGTGACGTTGCTGGAACAGGTGGGCATCGAGAAAGAGTTCGCCATCACGGGAGGGATCGCCAAGAACGTCGGCGTCGTCAGCCGATTGGAAGGCGAGCTGGGCGTCGAGGCCCTGCCCTCCAAGATCGACACTCAGATCGCTGGGGCCCTGGGCGGCGCGCTGTTCGCTCAGAACTTGCTGAAGAAGAAGCTCAGCGCGAATTGAGCCGCGACGCCCGAATCGCGCCGGCAGAGGAGAGCGAGTGTGAAAGCGCACTACGGATACAAAGACGGTGCCGGTGACTTCTTCATCATTATCGATACCGACGAGTGCGCTCGCTGCGACGACCGAGGATGTGTTTCGGCGTGTCCGGAAGGTGTGCTCGAGATAATCACCGACGACTACGACGACGAGGTCGCAGCGGTGGTCGAGGAACACCGCAAGAAGATCAAGTATTCCTGCGCCCCGTGTAAACCCGACCGCGACCGTCCGCCCCTTCCTTGCGTCACCGCGTGCGCGCCAGCAGCGATCACGCATTCGTGGTGATGCTCAAGCTGACCATCGACGGAATCGAGATCGAAGCCTGGGATGGGGCTACCATCCTGGAGGCGGCCGATGCCGCGGGGATCTACATCCCGCGGCTGTGCTCGCATCCCGACCTGCCGGCCGTCGACCCCGGGAAGCTCGAGCCATGGGATGAGGTCTTTCAAGGACCGCTCTCGAGGCGTCACGCGGGCGGTCCGGGTTCGGCGGGTAGCCCCAGCAAGAACGGCGTGCACAAAGGCTGTCTTCTCTGTCTCGTGCAGGTCGATGGGCAGGCCGAGCCGGCACGGGCTTGTGTCGCGCGTGCCGAAGGCGGCATGGCGGTGCTCACGTCGAACCGCGAGATCGAGTCGCGACGCCGCGCGAAGCTCAGAGACCTCTTCTCTAGGCACCCCCACGCCTGCGTGCAGTGTGCGCAGCGGGCCGGCTGCGCTCTCGAACCTTGCTCGACTGGTGTGGCCAAAGAAGAGCGGTGTTGCCCCATCTTTCACAACTGCGAACTGCGCAAGGTCGCGGAATATGTCGGCATTCCAGAGGACACGCCGCGCTATCGTCCCGCCGATCTCCCAAGCGTCGAGGACGAGCCGCTCTTCCTCAGAGACCACAATCTCTGCATCGGTTGTCTTCGCTGCGTTCGTATCTGTCGCGGCGTCAGGAAGGTCGACGCCCTCGGGTTCGTGCTGGACGAGCGCGGCGAGCCCGTTGTGGGAACGAAGGCGCCGACATTGTGGGACTCGGGATGCGTCTTCTGCTTGAGTTGTGTGGAGGTGTGTCCCACCGGTGCCCTGAGGCTCAAGTCCGAAGATGCCAGGCTGGACGGCGAACGGCTGACGGGCTGCGTCGCCGGTTGTCCCGCCGGAATGGATGTCCCTCGCTATCTGCGCGAGATAAGGCGCGGCGAGTTCGGTCGCGCGGAGGCCGTCGTCCGTGAGGTGGCACCGCTTCCCAGGGTCCTGGGGCAGGTGTGCTTTCACCCCTGCGAGCAGAGTTGTCTTCGCGGGGAGCTATCTCATCCAATCGCGATCTGTGCGCTCAAGCGCGCGGCGATGGATCATGCGGACGATGCCCTCTGGAAGTCGCATCTCCAACCGGATCCTCCTACCGGTACGAGCGTCGGAATCATCGGAGCCGGACCCGCAGGGCTGACCGCGGCCTGGTTCCTGAGGCTGAAAGGCCACGACGTCGTGCTCTTCGACTCGCAGCGCTCGCCGGGCGGATGGCTTCGCGACGGCATCCCTCGCTACCGCCTCTCGCCCGATGCCCTAGAGGCAGACGTCGAGGACATAGTCGCGCTCGGGGTCGAGCTCAGACTGGGTGTCGAGGTGGGGAAGGGAATCACGTTCGAGAAAGTGCGTGAGGAGCATGACGCCGTCTTCATCGCCGCGGGAGCGCGTAGCGCCCAACCCCTTCCCTGCGAAGGCGCCGACCTGCCGGGCGTCGAGAGCGGCCTCGAGTTGCTGCAGGGCCTCGCGTCCGGTGGTAGTGGCGCAGACGCACGCTTCGCGGGCGAGAATGTCATAGTCATCGGTGGCGGCGACGTGGGTATGGATGTTGCCCGGACGGCGCTGCGCCTGGGAGTGGAAGAGGTGCACCTGTACTGCCTCGAGCGGCGCGACGAGATGCCGGCGCACGCGCGCGAGATCCTCGAGGCGGAGCGGGAAGGCGTGGTCGTTCATCCCGGCTGGGGTCCGGCGCTCATCGCGGGCACAGGCCGCGTCGAGCGGGTCGACTTCTGCAAGTGTGTCTCGGTCTTCGATGATAACGGCAGGTTCGCGCCGACGTTCGATGAGAGCGTCGGCGTCTCTCAGGAAGCCGACCGCGTGCTGTTCGCGATAGGCCAGAAACCGGCTCTCGGTTTCCTTGCTGATGTCGAGGGCATCGAGATCCAGAGCGTCCGGAGCATCGAGGTGAACGCGGATTCGCTGCAAACTTCGATCGCCGGTGTCTTCGCCGGGGGCGATGTCGTATCGGGCCCGGCATCGGTGATAGAGGCGATCGCCCATGGCCGGCGCGCCGCTTCGGGCATCGACCGCTACCTGGGCGGCGATGGCGACATCTACTTCCCGCTGCTCGATGACACGGGTTACGATGCCGACTTCGATGCGATCGACGGTTTCGCCGCTCTCGAGCGAACGCCCGAGCCGCGCCTCAGCATCGGCGAGGCGGTCGATGGCTTCGAGATCGTTGAGACGGGCTACGGCGTGGCCGCCGCGGTGCGCGAGGCCGAACGCTGCCTGCGTTGCGACCTCAGGCTGTCCATCCGCCCGGTCCCCGCTCCGCCCGAGCCCTGGCTGCCGCTCAACGAAGAGAGCATCGAGTCGGTGCCGGCGTCGGAGGGCGTGTATCAGCTTCTGGATGACGGTAAGGTCGTGTATGCCATTGCGGGCGTGCAGAACCTGAGGAGCGCGCTCTCGGAGATCCTGGCGACATCGGACAAGGCGAAGTTCTTCCTCTTCGAACAGGACCCGATGTACTCGAAGCGGGAAAGCGAGCTGATCCAAGCGTACCTGCGCCAGCACGGCCGCATGCCGCCTGGGGAAGGGGAGGACGATCTTGACGATCTGTTCTGACCTCCCTAAGCCACCTGCGGCTCGCCGGCCGTAGCTTAGCGGGTCGCACATCATCCCTGAGTAACCCGCGAGCGACCATGTGACTGACAGGAGACGTTCTCGCGCTGGTTTGTGTATATTGATTATCGTTAGCGGATGGAACACAGGCAAAGGAGCGCAGGTTGACCGTTCAACTGTTTCCGGAGTGGCGCGACCAGCCGCTGGACGAGGCCCTCTACTGGTGCCGGGAGATAGTGGAGGACACCGAGTTCCCGACGCTGCGCCGCTGGCGCGATGCAGGGGGCAAGGTGGTCGGACACTTCCAGGTCTACTTTCCCGAGGAGGTAGCCCACGCGGCCGGGCTGCTGCCATTCAAGGTCCGGGGCGCCTCGGTCGACCCGACAAGGGCCGATTCGCGCTTCGGCTCCTACCTGTGCTCTATAATAAAGACGTCTCTTGAACTGGCGCTGAGCGGTCGTGTCGAGCTGGACATGTTCGTGACCCATCCCATCTGCGACGCGGCGCGCAACCTGGCAGCGGTCTGGGGCCGCAACTTCTCCTATCCTTGCCAGATACTCTACCTGCCGCAGAATGCGAACTCCGGCCACACGGTCCCGTACCTGCGCGACGAATACGCCCGGCTAAAGCGGGTTATCGAAGAGATCGCGGGCCGTGAAGTCACCGACGACGATCTGCGAGACTCGCTGGCCGTATTCAACGAGAATCGAGCCTTGCTGCGGGATCTGTACGCGATCAAGCGAGATACGCCCTGGCTGGTGTCGGCCGACGAAGCCTACGTGCTTATGGCGGCGGGCGGGCTGATCCAGCGCGAAGAGCACAACGAGTTGCTGCGACACGTGCTTCCGCGCGTGCGTGAACGACCGGTCAAGAAACAGGACCGAATCCGGGTGGTGTTCGAGGGCGGGTTCTGTGAGCAGCCGCCGCTGGATCTGATCCGCGCCATCGGCCGTTCCTGCTACGTGGTGGACGACGATCTGCTGATCGGCCTGCGCTGGATCACGGAGGATGTGCCGCTTCACGGAGATCCGCTCTTCAATCTGGCCGCGGCCTACGTAGAGCGTTCGTCGCACAGTCCCGTGCAACACGATCTGCGCAAACCCAAGGAAGAGATGTTGCGAAAGCGGATTGCCGACGCGAACGCGCAAGCCGCGATTATTACGGCTCCGAAGATGTGCGAGCCGGGCCTGGAAGAGCAGGTCGTGTACACGCGCGCGTTGGATGAAGACAACATCCCGTACTTCGTCAGCGAGTTCGAGGAGAACATGACGAGCTTTGACCATTTGGAGATCCAGCTCGAGACCTTCGTGGAGAATTTGCTCTTTGACTGAGGAAGGGGATTCCGATGGCTGCAAGGGCAAGCGACGGCACCATCGCACATCTATTCCGCGTCTGGTTCGACGAGCTGACGCAGGCAGCCGAGGACGATCGGGGCGCCGCCTACGTCTTCGTCATGGGCAGCCTGGCGGAGCTGTTGCGAGTGTTCGACTTCCCGATCGTGTTTCCGGAGATCAACTCGCTGCAGACCGCCGTTCGACGGGTCGCCCACGAGTACCTGGACGAAGCCGAAGACTACGGCTACTCGCCGGATATCTGCGGTTATGTGAAAGCCGACGTGGCCGTGCAGCT
>JBDHHL010000165.1:0-8898 GCA_039589375.1 Gemmatimonadota bacterium
GAATGTGAGGCCATCGCCGTCGCGGAACTCTACTCGGCTAACCCCTGCGATTTCCTCGGCCATCACGTTGGCATCGCGCAACGCGCCGGCCAGAATCGGAAGTGCGTCGGACAACCACGGCGAGGTCAGCAGATACATGGGCCGCGACTGGGCCGTCGGTCCCATCAGTTTTACGAGGGCTTCGGCGAACGCGGGTGTGGCACGGCTGGCCAGCGCCGGGTGCTCCGCGAATACGATCCGCGAGAGCGGCGCCTGAGCCCGCAGCTGCCCGGCGACCGTCCGACGCCGAGGCTCGGCCAGGGGCTCGGTGAGCACCAGGGCGGCGAGCGGTTGCGATGTCTGCGAAGCGATCGTCGCTGCCGCCGCCAGGGGCGCACGGGCGTCCCGTGCCAGTTCATCTTGCTCCACCTCGGCCACGAATACGACCCCGGGCCAGTCCAGCGAGTCCGCCCGTGCCACGTTCACGGGACCTGTGAACGGTTCGCCGGCCGGAGCGCTGCCGCCATCGCCCAGGTCGCCGACCTCCACGAGTACTTCGGCGGCCCGCTCCGGCTCGAGGCTTCCCGCCTCCTCGCCTTCCTCGGCGGTGGCCGCTGCGGCGGCTGACGAGTACTCTTCGTCGGACTGTTCTGCGTCGGCTGGGAACGGCAGGACCTCCAGCGGCTTGCGAAGCGATTGGGCGTAACCGGCGGTCGTGAAGTCCCACTCGGGCTCGCTCTCTGACGCCGGAACCGCGGCGACGCTCGGCGCCGCAATCCGTAGGAGTGTCTCGGGGAAGCGTTCGCTGGCAAAGATCACGGCATCACCGTCCATCCAAAAGTCGGTGACCCCGGGTATGCACGTGCCGCCGATCCTGGCCGCGAGACGCAGGGCCAGCCTGCCATCGCTGGGACTGTCGCCGCTGGCTCCCGCCAGCAGCAAGTCGGGCTCGATGCCCCGCCACTGCAGCGCCGCGGTCAGAGCGGCGGCCACGGCGTGTTCCGTGTAGATCGCTGCGCGCGTGGTCAGCAGGAACGCCTGGTCGGCACCGGTCGCCAGTCCAAGGCGCAACGGATCCTCGGCAGCATGTGGGGCGGCGGTGATCAAGGTCACCTGCACCCGGTCCGGTGCTGCCTGCTTCAAGGCGAGAGCCAGCCGCAGGGCGCGCCGGTCGCCGGCCGTGAACGAGAATATGTGCTCGGCTACTTTCTTGTCCTCGAGGCGTGGCCGTGGTGCCAACCTTGGAACATGCTCCAAGGCGACCACGACGTTCAGGTCGCGCCTGATCGCACTGCGTTCCACTCGTTCGAGGACTCTCGCTGCAGCTTGAGCGCCGGGAGCGGTCTCTGTCTCGTCGAACACGGTCTCGACAAGCTTCAACTCCGCCGTGTGACCGCCTGACTTCAATGTCTCGAAGTCGCGGTCGAAACCGTGCAGCAAGCGCTGGAACTCTCGCTTAGCACGGGCTACGAAGCCATGCGCTGCCTTCTCGCTCCAGGCCTTCCGGACCTCGTCTCCCTCCGCCGTCAGGTTGCGCGAGATCCAATGAGCGCGGTGCACGACGCTGTCCACGCATTTGACCAACGACATCATGCGCGACAGGCGGAAAAAGATCGGCTGTAGTAGCACGCGGCCGAACGCCTCGCGCTTGTACGTGGAGCGCGTAACGTTCACTCGTTCGTGGAGCGCCTGAAGCATCTCACCCAGGCTACCGGCCTCCTCCGCGAACGGCGAGTCACCCGCATTGATCTCTACGGCTTCGAGCTTCTCCAGCTTGGGGCCGATCGCGTTGAGGAGGTCCCCGAGCAGAAGGAACTGCTGGATCTCGTTGGTGCCCTCGTAGATGGTCATCACGCGCGCGTCGCGCCGGTCCTTCTCGATCCGGAAGCGCTGCGTCTGCCCGTCGATGCCGTAGAGCGGCTCCAGGAAGTGGAGATTCCGGTGCAGCCCGTCGGTGCCGAAGAGCTTGGCGATGGCGGCCTCCATCCGGAGAGAGTCGCTCGTCTTGTCGTCGTAGAGCCCGATCAGGTTCTGTGTGATCGACTCGACGGCGAACATCTCCTCGAGTGACAATCCCAAACGGTAGCGGGCCCAGCCCTCCGCGCCCCGCGGGATTCCCTCCAGGAAGTCGGCCGTATCACCGAGCGTGTGCTGGATGCTCGCGCCGGATGACACGCAAAGCCCTGTGCGGCCGACATTTAGCGTCTCGAGCGCGTTCTCCTGACCCCGCCCCTCGATGCCGATGATGCACTCCTTCGGGATGCGGACGTTGGTCAGGCTGATCTCGTTGGTAGGTGAGCCGCGCTGGCCCGTCTTCTCTTCGTCCTTGCCGACGATGAAGCCTTCGGTAAGGGCGTCGACCATGAAACCCGTGAGCCCCGTTTGCGTGCGCGCGTAGATCGCCTCCACGCCGGCGATATGGCCGTTGGTGATCCACATCTTGGCCCCGTTCAGGACGAAGAAATCGTAGTGCTCCTCGCCGTCTTGCTCGCGGATGAGCGCCATGTCGTGGATGTCCACCCTGCGGTCACCGATCATGAAGTAACGGTACTTCTCTTCGTCTTCGCTGTAGGTGTATTCCTGCGAGAACACCTCCGCCGCTTCGGCATCATCGCTGTAGCGATAGAAGATCCTGCGCCCGTCGAACTCGAACCGGCGCATGTCGCAGACGTATCGCCGGCCCTGTTCGGCTTGCTCGTCCAGGTAAAAGAACTTGACGCCGTCATCGTCGGTGTAGACGCGCCGCGACTCGGGCCGTGCCTCGGTCCGCACACGCGCCGTGTCGGAGCCCGCGCTCGGCTCTGTGAGCGCGAAGGCCGAGATCATGCGTGCCGAGATCAATCGCAGGTAGAACTCATGCGCGAAGCGCCGCTTCGGCATCTCATCCAGCTCGGCCTCCGCTCGCTGCGTCCAGCCGTCGAGCGCCGCTAGCGCGCTCTCCAGCCCTTTGCGGAAGCCGCCGAGGTCGCCTTTCAACCCGGCTCCGCCGGCCTTGTTCATCTGCGATATGAATCGGCCGAACACCACTTTCTTTAGAATTCGGCTGCGGCCGAGCTGCTTCCCTACCTCGGCGTTGACGGCGATATAGGCGTTCTTGAGCTGTTCGAAGTCGGGGTTATCCATCTTCGCGAGGATTCCATTGATCCCGTCCTCGAATTCCTCGACCGCCTCGGCTTGGTCGAGCACGGTCTTCAAGTCGCGCTCCGCCCGCTCCACCTCGCTCAAGCCGAGCAGTATGGGCGTCGTTCCGATGCTGGTGTTCGCCTGAATGGTCAGCGTGTGGCTGACATCGGCCAGGCGTTTCGCGACCTGGCAGAGGCTGCAGTAGTCGGCCGCGGGCCGGCCCTGGCCGCCGTACTCGGCCGGGATCACCACGCGGAAGAAGCCCTGCTCGAGCGTCCAGTCGATATCCTCGCGCGGTATGTAGTGGAGCGCTTCGACCTGGCGCTCGTATGACGGCTGGCGGTCGCCGTTTGGGAAACGATCGCGGAAGAGCTTCAGATACTCCTCGTAATGGGAGCGCAGAACGTCGTCCGTCCACACCGATTCCGGCAGGTAGCGCGTCCCCCCGATATCGAAGGGCTTGTGAAGGAAGTCGCCCGACTTGTAGCCGCGCCCTGCCTTGATGATCTCCTTGTCGTAGTCGAAGTCGGGGACCTTCGTGGCGATCGGTACGTCCGGGTACCCGTCGAGCAGGAACGCGTAGCCGCCGAGCTCGACGCGGTCGGCGCAGGCGTCCAGTTCATGTTCGAGATCTACGAGGCGCTCCTCGAGTACGTCTGCCCACAGCTGCGCCGCCTCGACGTAGCGTTCCGCCGGTAGCGCGGCCTCCAGGCGTCGATTGGCGCGGACCAGTAGCCGAGCCCACGCGTAGAGCCGCGACGCCAGCTCACCACAGATGTCGTGCACCGCCTGTAGAGAGGTGGCGGCCAACCCCTGATCGACGGCGCGCCTGAGCGCGCCGGCAAGGCTCTCCTCCGCGCGCCGCAGGCGCTCGACCTCGGAATCGAAGATCGGGCGCCGCGTGATGGCTGCGAGCGCCTGGTCGAGCTCGCCCGCGATGTTTGCCAACAGGCCGGCGCTGAGGCCGGCGGTGACGTGTTCTCCGATCTCGACGTTGAGCTCCGCGTTCTCCCGGATGTAGTGGGGAAAGACCGAGCTGTCCCGGTAGATCTTCGAGAAGATGTCCTCTTCGGAGAACGCCGAACCGCCGATGACCTGGCCGGCCAGATAGGTGATGCTCCGCATGTCCGGGCCGAACACATCGGTGGCCGCGACCTTGGCGACCAGGGCCTCGATGCCGTCCGGCGCTTCCCAGCCGGCATCCTGGAGTAGGGTCTCGAGTACCAGTCGCCCCACCTCGATGTGGCTGATGTAGGCGCGGACCGCTCCGAACTTGCCTACACCGTCGCGGCCGTCGATGTCCTGGAACATGTCAGGGAACTGGATGCGGCTGAGGGCGTGGTCTACCGCTCGTTCTACCGCGTGTGAGCCCGCGCCGAGGGCGATCGCGGCGACATCCCGAGAACGGCGTGCAAGGATCGCACGTTCGTCCGAATTCTTCCACTCTCCTTCCCACATGGGCACCGCACCCGCCAGCGTGATCTCCGCGACGCCCGCGCCCGTCAGCCCGATGGCCGGTGTGGACTCCAGGCCGACGCCAGCCCGTCTCCTCCCGAACAAGCCGATCCGACCGCCCCCGCGCGCCACGAAGCTCTCGGCCAGCGTACTGAAGACGAAGGCCAGACGGCCCTGCCATCCCTCGGCGCCCGGTTCGGCCTCGGCTTCCATGGCCACAGCGGTGAAGGTTCCTGCACTCTTCAGTAGATTAAGCACGTCATTGGGAGCGCCGGCTCGTTCGAGGGCTTCGATACCGGCGGCGTGGCCGGCCACGATGACGGCCAGCGATGAGTCGATCCTCGCCAATTCGGCGATGATGTCCGGCCGCGAGAGCTGGCGCAGCTCGTCGAAATCCCGGCCGGGCGGCTCGCCGAGAGCGGCCCGCGCCGCCGCTCGAAGGAACTCGACCTCCGCGTCGTTCAGCGCGCCGCCCTTCTCCAAACGGCGGAGCGCAGCCCGGTCGAAGACCTGTGCGATGTGTTCGCGCAGTGCCTGCCGTGCGGCTGCCCGTTTCGGCGTCTCCGTCTCGATGCTCCGCAGCTTGGATACCGGATCGACGTGGTCCGCCGAGATTTCGCACGCATCGGCCACGTGATCGATGCAGGCTCGGAGCCCCTCCAGGTGGTGGTCGCGAATCTGGCGAGCGTCGGCGTCTGCGGCGAAAAAGCGGCCAGCCGCTGCGTGCTCTCGCGCTCGCGAAGCGAGCTTCTCGAGATCGGCCTTGACCTGGTGAAACGAGACGTCGGCCTGATCCAGGCCGTGGCTGCGAAGCCAGGCGTCCACGGGGTCCGCAAGGGCGAGGTCGGCGGCTTCTTCCGCCAGGTGAGCGAAGTACTTCACCGCCTGGCGGTACCAGGCGACCTGACCTGGTTCGAGCACACGAGGCCCGTTCCAGATGTTCTCGCTGAGTTCCGTGCACTTGGCTTCCGCGAGGGCGATGGCGCGTCGAGCTTCCAGAATTGAATCGCGCAGCTCTGCGGTGGCTGCCGGGACCGCATCACCCTGCCACTTGGCGCTCAGCGTAGCGCGCCAGAAGTCGGGCTCGATCTCGCGCGACGGCTGAAGATCGCGGTCAGCGATGATCTGTCGCAGAGCGGTGTCCGCTGGCGTGTAGACTTCGTACACGAGGCGGTGCTTCCCGAATCTCGTCCAGTCCACGTGCTGCGGCTGGATGCGCCAGCACGTCTCGCACTTCACGCAATTCTCGAAGTTGACCGCCACCGAGGCGTGCTTCGTCCGATCCACGTTGATCTGGTAGACGGCCGCGGGGCAGACGCTCCAGAGACTGGAGCCGCTTGGGTCTTCTAGCTTGCCCGGCTTGTCCGGTGGGAAGAAGACCTTGATGTGCGCGCCCACGTCGTCGCTGTAGCTGATCTCGCCCAGCTTGGCGTCGTGCGACTTGGATTCGGCGACCTTTCCCGGCGACAGGTCGGTGTAGCGACGCCAGCCGGAAAGCCAACGGCCATAGACGCTGGCCGCGAACTGGTCGGGAGACGGCTTGCGGATGGGATCGAAGAAGCGCTGCGTGACGCGCGTTACCAGGAACCCGGCGGCACCTACCACTGTACCCAGGATTTCCCAGAGGGAAAGCCGTCGCAGAACGATCCCCACACACCGGTCGAGTTTCTCGCGCACGGGGCGATCGTCGTTCGAGTAGAGTACGCCGGCCGCCCGCGCGAGGGCCGGTGTGTAGCGGGCTGCGAGCCAGCGCTTGAACCAGGGGAGCCGCCCCGTGTCTTCGTCCGTCACCCAGAAGCTGAACTGTAGCTGGCCGTCGCTGCGTCCCCAGGCGAAAGGCAGCAGCGCCAGAATCGTATTCGGGATGGAGAGGAGCAGCGCCAGCGGCGCGTGCTTCAGGGCGAAACGGCTGAACCCGAGCGCCTTGGCACCGCCATTCAAGTCGCCCAGCGTGGCAGCCCACTTCCCCTTCAGGGTCTCGCCCACGAAGCGAACCGTCTCCCACCACTTGCGTCCGAAGCTCAGCTCCGGGCGTGTCATGATGTAGAGAGAGCCGTTCAGCAGGTCGATTTGACGGCCGCACAGCGCTTCGCTGTGCTCGATGAACGCGGGCCAATCGCGCAGGTGCTCGACATCATTGTAGTAGTTCGTCTCTTTCAGCGGCTTGACGTACAGTTCCTCCAACAGGTCTCGCGTCGGTTGCTGGCCCTCCTTGAGAATCTTGGCGGCCGCATCGCCGAAGATTGCGCCCATGGCACAGGCGGGACCCGTGAAGTTCGGGTAGGGGAAATCGACGCCGATTCCGGTGGCGGCCCCGCCGATGGCGACGCCGTTGTCGACGAGCGTCGGCAGCTCGCTCAGGCCGCCGCTGCGGATGACTTTGGCGCCGAAGGACGTCGCTTCACCGCCTTCGACCAGCCGGCGGATCGGAGGTAGGCTCTTGTACCACTCCATCAACGTGTTGTAGTCACCGCGGAAGGCGGCCAGATTGTCGAGGGGAAGCACGAGCCCGATGGACACGCTCGACCGGTTCGTGTAGATGAGGCCGGCCATGTTCAGTCTGACCGGCTTGCCGTCGATCGCGCCGTTTCGCAGCAGCACCTCGTAGCACGCCGCCGCGCCCGGCTCGACTCCGAATCGCTCCTCGATGATGTCCTCGCCCAACTCGATGACTTCTTTCACGCCCTGAAGGAAAGCCGGCTGGCCGTTCTGCTTCGAACGGACGGTCGCACCTTCGAAACCCTCCTTGCTCACCAGATGCGAGGCGTCACCCTCGGCCAGAAACACGATCTCGCCGTAAAGCGGGCCGCGATCGGTGTGGACCCCGATCACGCGCCCTGCGTGCCGGACGAGTCCGTCCGCGCTGGTGTGTGTCAGTAGGGTTACTCCGCGCATTCTGGCGCACTCCGCCAGATAGCGGTCGTAGACGGGACGAAGAACGGTGTAACAGTGACGGAAGGCTTCCGGATCACGGTACTCGGCGCCGGCCATCGTCAGGCCGTTGCACGAGAAGAAGCCGCGTTTCACCACACGTCTCTCGTAGGGCGCCTGCTCCAGTTGTTCCGGGCCCAGGACGGCTGGGTTGGCCAGTTGCTCCGCGAAATACACGGCGCCGGACCAGTTCTCAGCACCGGCGTAGACGGCGGCTTCGACCACCAAGACGTCGAGATCTTCGTTAGCAAGCCGGAGAGCGGCGGTTATCCCGGCTGGGCCGCCGCCGACGATGATCACATCCCAGACTTTCTTGCTCATTGGCTATCCAATGTTGAGGGGCGCATCCATATTGCCGCCCGTCGGAACGGGGGGCCGTCGGAGCGGTCGAGGCTAGCTATGGGTACTGCACCGGTGGGGTCGTGCTGCACCGAAGCCGGCACGCCACGATTACCCAATCTTAGGCATGACGGCCCTCGCGGCCAGTCCACGCTTGATGACTACTGTGCCTGACCGCTAGCGGTCCGGTTGCCTGGCAGCTGGGTTGTTGAGGAGGTCGTGCTCTTCGGCAAAGCGCCGCGCCGAGTCGGCCAGCGCGTTGTGTTGCTCGGTGATCACGCGGCAGGCCTTCCAGTGAGACTGCAACGAGTCGGAGGCCGCCGTCTGCACCGGCACGCCGCTGTTGTAGGAATTGAATGTCTCAAGGTAGATTTCGTAGCTGTCGGCCGGCACTCCCCGCGGGTCGAGGCCTTCGTAGTAGTCGATGACACTCTTGAGCGAATCCAGCCGCGCGTCGCTCGCGAGCAATTGCGCCTCTTCGTTCTCCAAAGCGGAGCGGCACGAGTCAGCGGCGGCGCGGAGCGCCGACACGTCCTGGCGTAGCACTCGCAACCGTTCCCGCGGCGGGATCGGTGTGAGCAGATCGATGATCACGATAGCCGCGAACATGACTGCAGATATTGTGAACATCACCCAAAATGGTCTCGCGCGTGGCCCCATAATCCTTTGCCTGAGTGCTTGCGTGAAGCTGTGTGACCCCACAAATAGCCTAGGTGTTCCGAGGATTCGCAACCCTTACGCCCACGCAAAGCCAAGAACAGGTGAATAGGCTGAAGGAACTCGAGGCGCTGGAATCACGGATCGCCGGCTGCAGAAGGTGCCCGCGACTGGTCGAGTGGCGGGAGCGCGTGGCAGCCGAGAAGCGCGCTGCCTTTGCCGACTGGACGTACTGGGGCCGGCCGGTGCCCGGGTTCGGTGACCCGAAGGCCGCCTTACTCGTCGTTGGGTTGGCACCTGCCGCCCACGGCGCCAACCGAACGGGGCGCATGTTCACCGGCGACCGGTCGGGCGACTTCCTGTACGCGGCATTGCATCGCGCAGGCCTGGCCAGTCAGCCGGGGTCGACAAGCC
>JBDHHL010000166.1:0-10092 GCA_039589375.1 Gemmatimonadota bacterium
CTTTGCTAGCTAGACAGCTGGAGCCTCCGGTGCAGGAGTTCCTCGGTGTAGACCAGCCACGCTCAGGTCCTCGTCTATCTCAGGCCAGTGTATGCCCTCTCCGTTGCCCAGCAGCTCCCAGTTCCTACGCTGTTCCTCCGTCGCTTGAAGCAATCTTGGAAACCAGGTAAGAGGTACAGCAAGCCGCCGACCGTCAGCGAGATCGACAGTCAGAGTATCCTTACTGATCTCAACGTTCTGGATCCGCGGGTCTGTCTTAGGAACCGAAGAATCCATCCCAGGCCTCCAGAAGTAACTGACGGTCTCAGCCACAAGCCGCTCCAGCTCTTGTAGCTCATGAGCTCGAAATCCGACCGACGAGGCTAATGCGACCGTGTCGAGCCAGAACTTCGCCATATCCCGATCCCGCTGCACGTGAACATGGCGAGGCTCTAAGCCCTCGTTGCTGAAGAAGAAGAATCTATAGGGTCCGACCCTAGCAACGGTCGGCACGTCAGCACCGAGAGCTCATGGCGAATTGTGCCTTTGAAAGATCGTTGATCCGGCAGGGCCTGTCCAGAAATCCCGTTCCAGAGTTCCAGCCCAGCTTTGTCCGCAGAGCACCACTTCAAAACCCCTCGGCCGCCGTACGGACTTCCCACGCACCATCCGGCCAGGCCTCGATGACGACCGTCCCGTCCCGGTCGGTGCGGCGCACCTCCGCACCGTCGCGGGCGAGGCGCCACAGCACCGTCAGTGAAGGATGCCCATAGCGGTTCCCCCGCCCGACCGAGATCACCGCCAGTTCGGGCTGGACCGTTTCCAAGAAGCTACGAGAGGTCGACGTGGCGCTTCCGTGGTGGGAGACCTTCAGTACCTGAACGCGAAGCTGCTCGCCGTATTCCCTGCCCAGTCGATTCTCTATGGAGCCTGACACGTCGCCCGTGAATAGCATGCGGAACTCGCCATACGTCAGCAGGAAGACCAGGCTTAACTCATTTGGCGGCGGCATCTCCGAGCCATACTCATCGCCCGGGTGAAGGAACAGCAACTCGACCTCGTCCATGATCAGGCGCGAACCCGCCCGAGCGTGTACCCATGGCTTATCGCGCTCTACGAGCCAGCGCAACACCGCCACCTGCCCGACCTGCCCCGTCACGTATCCCGATCCGACCACCCGCTCGACATCCATCGCATCGAAGATTGCCGGTGCACCGCCCACATGATCGAGATCGGGGTGGCTGGCCAGCCAAGCCTCGAGGCGCGGCGCACCCTGCTCGCGCAGGAAGGGGACTACACGGCGCTCGCCGGCGTCGAACGACCTGACCTTCGGACCGGCGTCCACGAGCAGCCAGTGACGCTGAGGGGTCGAGATCGCGATCGCGTCGCCCTGCCCCACGTCCAGCACGTAGACGCCTAGGGTGTTGGGACCGAGTCGAAGTCGAGCCTTGAGCGGCGGCCAGGCGATGGCTACGGCTGAAAGGAGGCCCAGCGCGAGGATGAAGCGACGACGCTGCCAGGCGCCGTGCAGCGCGTGCGCGCCCAGCACCAGGACGACGAAGTACGCTAGGGTCGGCAGCAGGCCGGGGGGTGCCATAGTGAGCGACGCCCAGCGGACGCTGCTCAGCAGCCGGGCGACCAGGTCGATCCCGTGCAACAAGACGATAGCGCCACCCGCCGGCCAGCTTGCCAACGCCGGCCAGGCCGACAGCAGGGCCGACGCGAAGAGAGCCGGCATGGCGAGCGCGAGCAGAGGGATCGCTGCCAGGTTCCCGAGGATCGCCGCCGGCGTGACACGACCGAAATGGACCGCCGTAATCGGCGCCGTCAGCAGCACCGCTGCCGTACTGGTCACCAAGCTAAGCACGATCGCCTTCACCAGCGCCGGCCGCCCCCGCAGCGGCGAGGCGCTCCGCGCTTCGCGGAACGCATATCCAACGGCGGCCGCCCCGGCGAACGAAAGTTGAAAGCCCGGTTCGAAGACGCTCCACGGTCGCACCAGCAGCAGGAGCACCGCCGCCAATCCCAGCACGTCGAAGGCCGACGAAGCGCGGCCCGCCAGTCGGGTCAGCGTCCAGAGGAACACCATCAGGGCCGCGCGAACCGCGGACGCGGGAGCACCGATCAGAAGCACGTAGGCCCACGTCGCGACGACCGTAGCCAGGTGAGCCTGCGCCGGCGGTAGCCGGGCGACACGCGCGAGAGCGAACAACGCCGCCGCCAGCATCCCGACGTGCAGACCCGAAATGGCGAGCAGGTGGGCAAGCCCCGCCCGAGCGATGCGCTGAGAGAAATCCCGACCCAAGGTCTCCCTCTGACCCAAGACGAGGGCCTGAGCCATCGGCGCCCAGCGGCGCGGGTAGGTCCTCCACAGCCTGTCAGCGAGCACGCCTCGCGCGGTCAGGAAAGGATTAGAGCGAAACGCGGCGGCCGCCGCCAACGAGACTGAGTTTGCCGACACCCAGCCACGTCGCTCCGGCGGTCGCGGCGTTCTGCCGGGCGAGCGGACCGGCTGCCAAACACCACGAACCCTGTACACGGCACCCGGCACGACCGGGCCTTCCGTCCACACGCGAACCGGCCCTGTCCAGAGGCATTCTTCGTCGCCTCCGCCCCGCGGGCGCAGTCGGACACTCCCCCGTGTATCCGGGGGGAGGAAGCCGGTGGCGACGCCCGTGAAGCGGACTTCCCGACCGGACTTCCAACGATTTCGACAGTCGCCTTCAGCTCTTCGTTCGGCGAGCAGGCCGGTGAGCGTACCGGCGGCGGCAATGATCAGGAGCGCGGACCAAACCAGAAGGTCGCGGCGGCCGTAGTGGATCGCGGCGATGGCGATCCCAAGGCCGAGCGCGGCGAAGGGAAAAAGGACCCGCTCCTGTCCGCCGAGGCCGAAGGCAAGACCGACGGTCATGGCGAGTGCGGCCAGGGCGATCGGACGGGGACGGGGAGGGCGGCGAGTCGTCAAGGCCCGTGCGGGTCGTTTGATTCCAGGACGTAGCTCACGGCCCCATGTTTGCCGTAGGGCTGTCACAGGATCGTCAACGCGGGGGTCGAGGCGTATTATTTATCGCGGGCGCGGACGCGGGCGTGGGCGCGGACGGGGACGAGGACAACGATGGAGATGGCGATGGAGCAATGTTGGCTCGGAAGTACTCGGTTAGTTCTGCTTGGGATGCTGGCGTTCTTGGCGGTTGCGGGTTGTGACGATTCGAGCGGGCCGGATGATCGTGTTGTCGAGGGGATTGACTTCGACGAACTGTTCGCCCAGCCGAGCGACGAAGAGATAAGGGCGATTCTCACGGAGTGGGGCGAGCGTGATGTAACGCCTCGAAACGTCGAGACCGTGCTCACGACCGCGGTCGCGATTGGGTCGACGCAGGCGACCCTGCTGATCGTCTCCCACGTCGTCGGTGAGGTACTGCACTACGGCGCTATTCTCGTCCCGGAGGGAGCGGCGGCCGCCAGCCTGCCGTTGCTAGTCTACACGCACGGCGGTGATGGCGGGGTAGACATCGACGAACTGCTGCCGCTCATCCCGTTCCTGCTGGGGGGCCTGGAGAGCGGTTTCGTCTTCGTGGCCCCTTCATTCCGCGCGGAGCCGCTCGTCTACGACGGGGTGACCTACATGTCGGAGGGCCCCCCGAGCCCCTGGAACTGGGATGTTGACGACGCACTCGCCCTGATAGGCGTCGCGCTGAGCGGTCTTGTCCCCGAGGCCGACCCGGACCGGATCGGCGTGATCGGTTTCAGCCGCGGCGCCAACGTCGGCATGCTGATGGCGGAGCGCGACACGCGGATCGATCTGGTCGTCGAGTTCTTCGGCCCGACGGACTTCTTCGGACCGTTTGCGCAGGACGTCGTCGAAGAGGCGCTGCGCGGCCTGCCGCGCAACCTGCCCGGCGTGGACTTTCTCAACAGCGAGTACATCCAGCCGCTCAAGAACGGCGAGCTGACTATCGAGGATGTTCGCCCGGAACTCGTTCGCCGCTCTGTGGTTCTATTCGCCGCGCGCCTCCCGTCGCTCCAGGTTCATCATGGAACGGCCGATGACGTGGTGCCCGTCGGTGAGGCGGAGCGGCTGATCGATGTGATGCTGGGCCTTGGAAGGGGCGATCCTGAGTTCGAGCACTACATCTATGCTGGCGGCTCGCACAACCCACTGACGCTGACCGGAAGCATCGGGCGCACCGGCACGTTCATCTCCCAGCTCCTGGAGTCGACGCTGGTCGCCGAGTGACTCTGGGAAGACACGGAGCCTGTCAACACCGGGCCGGCTCCACTCGAGGCGGCAGGACTATCAGGTTTGGATCAGTCGGGGATCACGAGAATCAGGACCGCATCAGGTAGCGATCATGTTTTGCGCTCGGCCTTTTCGGCTACGCCCTCTTCTTCGGACTCGAAGTCGTCGAGCACGTTCGCCGCGATCTGATCGTACCGCTTCAAAGCCTTCTGCGCGCGCAGGTCGGCCCGCGCGCTCACTCCGACCACGATCAGCATGCCCGCTATCACGGAGCCGTAGACGACGACGGGCAGCGACAGGCCACGCAGTGTGAACAGCCCTACGTCGATGTCCACCGTCTGGCCGGAGTTCGCGTAGGCGAACCAACCCAGAGCCGCAACGGCAAGCGCGCCGCTCAAGATACGAACCGCTAGTGCACCCTTCTTCATCATTCGATCGGAAAGCCGGTAAATGTGGCACCGCTCGTGCCCGTCAGCGCCACCTTGAGATAGCGACCGATCCACTCGTCCGTACCCGGGATCAGTACGACCTTGTTCGTGTCGGTGCGAGCCTGCAGCAGATTGCCACGCCGGGCACGTTTCTCGACCAGCACCTCCACCGTCCTGCCCACTTCCGCCAAGTTCCTCTGCGCCGCGATTTCACGCACTACCTTTATCAGCTGCTCGAGTCGTCCCTGCGCAACAGGGTCGGGTACGAACCAGTCTTCCTTCATCCGGGTGGACGGCGTGCCTTCGCGCGGTGAGTAGCGGAAGGTGAAGGCATCATCGTAACGCACCGCACGCACCAAGCTGAGCGTCTCTTCGAAGTCCTCGTCTGTCTCGCCGGGGAACCCGACGATGATGTCGGTGGTGATGGCGATGCCCGGGACGAGGTCGCGCAGCATGTCCACCTTCACCAGGTACTCCTCCCGCGTGTAGCGGCGCGCCATCCGCTTGAGCACCGAATTCGACCCCGACTGGACCGGCAGGTGCATGTGCGGGCACACGGCGTCCTCGTCCGCCATCGTGTTCGCCAGGTCACGCGTGAGGTCATTGGGATGCGGTGACGTGAACCGAACCCGCCTGACGCTCGGAAGCCGCGCTATGGCCCGCAACAGGCGTGGGAAGTCCCAGTCACCATGGCGGTAGCTGTTGACCGTCTGGCCCAGCAACGTGAACTCGCTGATCCCCTCCCCTGCTAGTCCGCCGATCTCCTGCAGAATCGCTTCTGGCTCGCGGTTCTTCTCGTCACCACGGGTGAAGGGGACGACGCAGAAAGTGCAGCGGTAGTCACAGCCGCGCTGGACCGGGATCCAGGCGGCGACCTGCGACTTGCGCCTGATCTCGAGTCCTTCGTAGTTCTCGTCGGGCTTCAGTTCGACGTCTACGATGCCGCCGCCGTCTCGCGATGCCTGATCGATCAACTGCGGTAGCGAACGGTAGGCATCGGGGCCGATAACCATGTCTACGTACTGGGCCCGTTCGATCAGGCGTGCCCCGAGACGCTGCGCCATACACCCACAGACGCCGATCACGGTCTCGGGCCGATGCTTCTTCACGCGGTTCAGTTCCGAGACGCGACCGAGGACGCGCTGTTCAGCATGCTCGCGGATCGCGCACGTGTTCACGAGGATCACGTCCGCGTCTTCCGGGTCGGAGACCGGCGTGTAGCCGCCGGACGCCAGAACGCCCTCCATGAGCTCGCTGTCGCTCACGTTCATCTGGCAACCGTAAGTCTCGACCCAGTATGTCTTCGACATGCTCAGGCAGCTCTCGTGCTCGCTTCCGCTCTCAACTCTCCGCGCATCGCCGCCACCCACGCCGGCTGTAGCCTCGGACCGGCTTCCTTTAAGCTATCCGCAGCCGGGATCTTCAGGTAGTCGCCGGTCACGGCGATTTCCATATCGTCGCCCTCGAGAACGACCCGAGCCGGCGTATCGATGCGCCGGCGCCGGTACTCCTCCGCTTTGCTCCGGACCAACTCGCGGATCTCTCTGGAGCGTTCGGCCTTCAAGTTCGGTGCAACTCGGTCCGGCAGGTCGCGGGCAACGGTGCCGGCGCGATCCGAGTAGGGGAATACGTGCACGTACGTGTACGGCAACGTCTCGATCACGCTCAGCGTCCGGCGATGGTCCGCATCGCTCTCGCCCGGGAAGCCGACGATCACATCGGTTCCCAGACCCAACGGCCAGACGCGCTCGCACAATCGCTCGACTCGCTCCAAATAGCGGTCGCTCATGTAAGCGCGCCGCATCAGGCGCAGCACGCGATCGCTTCCGCTCTGCAGCGGCACATGAAGGTGAGGGGCTAGACGGCCATCCGAGTCGTCCATCAGGTCGATGACGCGGTCATCGAGCTGACTGCACTCCAGCGATCCGATCCGGAACCGAACGCCCGGCACCTCATCGAGCAACGAGTCGAGCAGCGTCGTGAACGACGTGCGCCGTTGCAGATCCTTCCCGTAGAGGCCGATATGGATGCCGGTGAGGGAAACCTCCGGGTGATGTTCGGCGAGAAGCCTCGCCTCCTGAACGATCTCATCCGGCTGGCGTGACCGGTTGCGCCCGCGAGCGACGCGGATCAAACAGTAGGAACAGTTGAGGTCACACCCATCCTGGACCTTGAGCCACGCTCGCGTACGGCCCGCTCTCCGCTGCAGTAGCAGGGCCTCGCTCTCAGCGGGCTGATGCGGTTGGACTCCCAAGCTACCGGCCACGGCCGCGGGATCCTGTCCCGGGACGACCCCCGTCACGCCTTCCAGCTCCCGGATCGCTCCGGCGGCAACCGCGGTCGCGCAGCCGGCGACCACCACGGGCACATGTTCGCCCGAGCGGCGGCTCAGTGAGCGGACGTAGCGCCGCAGCTCCGAGTCGGCGTTCTGCGTAACGGTGCAACTATTGACGACGACGCCATCGGCCTGGGACGGGTCGGTTACCGTCTCACAGCCCCGTAGCTCCAGCAGTTGGCGAATCCTGTCCGTATCGTACTGGTTGGCGCGGCAACCGAAGGTATGCAGGTAGATGCGCTTGGGGCCTGCGCCGTGATTTGTCGCGGACATCAGCGGGTGAAGACGGCCACCCCGAAGGCAAACCGGGTGTACGATTCCTCGATGTCGTTCTTGCTGGCGTCACCGCGGTTCCCGAACTCGACGGCGCCATCGATACGGCCCCGCCCTTCTCGCACCAGCAGTCCGAAGCCGAGGCTAAACGCGCGCTCCCACACGGCACCTCCGCGCAACTCGAAAGGCAACCGCTCGGTATGCGCACCACCTCGCAGCAAGAATCGAGAGTTCTGACCCGTGATCGCCGCCATCTCCACACCCAAGCCGGCCCGCCAGATGTCAGATGCGGACACACCGGGGAGGTCCTTCGCCACTCTCGACCATCCCTCCCAGCCGAGCGAGAGCGCCATGAGCAGATCAGGCGTGAGCTGCCAGGAACCGCCAACGTCGAACGTCAAAGGTAGACTGATATCAAGCTGCTGGCCGGTCGTATCGTTCTGAATGTCGAGGCCGGCGCCCCAACTGGCGACG
Source organism: Gemmatimonadota bacterium (assembly GCA_039589375.1). GTDB lineage: Bacteria > Gemmatimonadota > Gemmatimonadetes > Palauibacterales > KS3-K002 > JASFMO01. The sequence continues at coordinate 7,730 of JBDHHL010000166.1, forward strand.
GCGCCCACGATCATCTCCGGGATCGGCTGGTACTCCGCGCCGAAGGCCAGTCCCCACCCCTTGTAATCGATGGCGGTACGCGCCTCGTGAGGCCCCAGGCCGGCATCCACATGGAAGATTCTCTCGATGGTTCGCCTGGCTTCGCCCGAGTAGAACAGGAACGCGCCTCCGAGGCTGAACCTCTCGGCCATCACGCCCGCCACCTCGAACCGGAACTGAGTCACGCCGCCATCGGAGGTCCGCGTCTCCTGGAACGCTACGTCGCCGGTGGATAGCGAGAGCGTATCGATGAATTGGACACCCCAGTCCTGGTCCAGATACGCTCCCGCCGACACCGATGCCGCCCAGCGTTCACCCCAGGGAAACACGAGCCTGATGACCGGCACGTCCTCCGTGTCGATTTCGCCGTTGGCGAACTCGCCCTTCACGGTTCGGCTTTCCGGAAGGAAGGTGGCCCAAATGCCGGCGCCGGTGAACCAGGCCGCCGATGCAGGGTTGATCGCCGACAGGTTGCCTCCGTGCAGCGCGACGCCTGCATTGCCCATGCCGCGGGCCCGGGCATCCAGCGGGGTGATCCGCCGGCCCAGCCCCGTCGCTCCCAGCAGGCGGACTTGAGCGGTCGCCTGAGCCGGCAGAAGCAGGCTGAATACGATCAACAGCGGCAGTGCTCGGCGCGTCATGGGAAGGCGAACTCCGCTCTAGGCGTGAAGATGACCCTGAGCCTCGGGACTCCGGCCGGCTGGCCGTCCGCCGCGTTGAACTCCCAATACCCGAACGTCGTCCCTTCCGGTCTAGCCCGTAATACGAATCGAACGGGTCCTGCGACGGAGTCGAGGGGCACCGATGCCCAATCCTGGATCAGCCTGGTGATGTTGATGATCACCAGCGAATCCGCCGCCAGAACGCTTGGATCCACCGTGAAGAACGCATCGAACAGCTCGGCGCCGACCGGCGTCTTGGGCCCCAGGACGGTGAAGTCGGCCTTCACCTCGAACGCCGTACCGTCGAAGTCAGCCTCGGCCCCAAACGGCGGACCCGGCGCGTCAAGGCTATGCAGGAATAGATCGGCCCGATTGATCGTCGCTCCCCGCAGCGGGACCGGCTCGGGGTAGCCCTCGACCGGAATCGAGTCCGGGATGACGAGCTCGGCTTGTTCGGGAAGCACTTGATGATGCCCGTGATCGATGGGCAGCGCAACTGCACCGATGTGTCCGGGTCCAGCTCCGGGATGATGTTGTAGTGAAGACGCGGAATTCCGACCACGACGCGACCCGAGTCGGCCACCACGAGGGCCAAGCCGGTGTTCTCCTGAGTCGTGTCGTTCCAGCGCCGCAACAGTGAATCCGAGTAGGCGGTGAGGTCGAAGATTATGCTGTCCGGCTTTTCCTCCAGCCTGACTTCGCTCAAGACCTCGCCCAACGAACCGCCCGGGCCGGCCGACCACGGCTCCGCGACGCCGGGGCTGTCTACCGCGAACTCCCAGTTGGTCGAGCTATTGTCCCATTGTTGCTCCACCGACAGCAGTTGCAGAGTCGTCCCCAGCGAGGAAAGAAACGTCCGTGCTGTATCCACGCTCAGCACGACGCGTAGCGAATCGAAACCCGCCGCTGCCGACATGGTGTCTTGGCTGAAGACGGTGTCCTGGATCGGCGCGTTGAACCGAAAGAGCCCCAGGCTGGTCAGGTCCGCCGAGCCATCTTCTCCGAGCATAAAGGTCGACCTAGAGGGTTTCCCGAACCCGAAGTGGACGGTATCGATCCAGCTCTCGAGCGAGCCGGGATCCAGCAGCGCCTCCAGCGTAGGCGAGGCAAAACCCGGCGCTTCCCCAGGATCCACTGACAGGAGTTCCTCCCGCTGGCACGCCACGACAGAGAAGGCTGCGGCGACCAGCAGGGTGACCCGAAGCTTGCCCGTCACCCGCTCTCCCCTTCTCCTTGCTTATCCGCCGTGACAGGTCGGTTCGCCAGGCTCACGTAACGAATGCGCAGCTCCGAGATCGCGCCTTGAAGAAGCTCCGTCTCTTCGCCGGTGAGATTGCCCTTTGTCTTCTCTTCCAACACGGCCAGAGTGTCGATCAGTTGGCGCGCGCCGGCCAGACCATCCGGCACACGCTTCTGGACTTCCTCGGAGGACAAGGATTCTGATATTTCCCCTGACGCTATGTCCACGGCGCTGCCCGACTCGATCAGCGATTCCACCTGTGCGAGCACCGCAATCGCCGAAGTGGCTAGACCGACCACCAGGCTACTGAAATCGACTTGCTCTCTTGCATTCTCGATCATAGACGTTCAACAGAAGAGGCTCCCGTCCTCGCCGATGTATCGTCGCGGCAGTCTTTTGGTGAGGCCAGTGAGGATCTCGTA
>JBDHHL010000167.1:0-8794 GCA_039589375.1 Gemmatimonadota bacterium
TGGTGTGGGAGGACGGGGGCCGTGAGGCCCCCTCCTACCCGATTGGGTACGTGAGCATTGCGGGTAATCTTGCCTTCTTGCGGTGAACTCGAGATGCGAGGAGTGGATCTGGCACGATCCATTGACCCTCCTTTCGGATGTCAACACGCCAAGCGTTCGTAAAGAAGGTTTCATCGCTAGCCGCCTCGCGTACCTTGTTCTGACTTGTACCATCGAAATCACGTGTTCAATCTCCCAGAGGGCTGGCATGAAGACCAGAAGGCTCGTCACGTTTACTGTGCTCACTTCCTTCGTGTTTCTGGCGCTTACGGGCATCGTGCTCTTCTTTTCGCCGCAGGGCCGCATCGCCTACTGGAGCGGCTGGCGGATGCTGGGCCTGTCGCGGGAGCAGTACGTGGCTCTCCACACGACTTTCATGGCTCTGTTCCTCGTTGTCGGAGTCTGGCACATCGTCCTCAACTGGAAGCCGATCGTCAACTACCTGAAGGACCGCACGAAGAAGGTCAGGATGTCCACACCGGAGTTCTCGGTCGCCCTCGCCCTGAGCGGTCTGTTTTTCGTCGGCACGCTGGCTGGGCTGTTCCCCTTCCAGCAATTCTTAGGCGTGGGCGAAGCGGTCAAGGATTACTGGGAGGCGGCGAGCGGCTCGCCGCCCTGGGGACACGCGGAGCTCAGCCCACTGGGTCGGTTCTGCCGCGGTATGGAGGATTTCGAGCGGTTGGAGCATCAAAGGCTGGTAACCATCGACTGTGCCGAAGCGCTGGTGGCCCTTAGGGAAGCCGGCATCGAAGTCGAGGATGAGTCGCAGCAGCTGATCGGGATCGCCCGCGCCAATTCCACGACGCCGCAGGCTCTTGCACAGATCGTCGTGTCGGTGGCCAAGCCGCGGTCGGCAGGGGCGGACGAGGCCCCATCGAGCGAGCCATCGGGTCCGTTCGCTATGCCGTACTCCGGGCTCGGACGCCTGTCGTTGCGGCAATACGCCGAGCAGTACGAGGCGGACCTCGAGCTGGCGCTGTCGATACTGCGTGAGAGGGGAGTAGACCTCGATCCCGATGCACGGCTGCGGGACGAGGCGACTCGGTTCGGAACCGATCCGGAGGGCATCATCGTCTGGCTCAACGAGGGTGCCCGGGCGAGGGGAGAATGATTCCGCGCCACGGATACGGACTATCGGGGCAGGGCGTGGACTCCGGCCTCACGGCGCCCTAAGTTGCCGCGATGCAGCCGGGCTCCTTCCGCCCGGGTGCCCTAATCGCCACCAACCAGAACCGTTTCAGGATCGGAGTACTGACCATGCTGCGATACGTGTGTGCTATTGCCCTGATTCTCGCCTTCGCCGGCGAGGCCGTCGCCCAGCGGCGACCACAACCGACGGGTCCCGCGACCATCGAGGCCCAGCGAGCGGCCTGGGAACGACATCAGGAGCTCAAGCGGACGACGCTCTTCAAGGGACTCGAGTGGCGAGACGTCGGACCCGTGGTCCAGGGCGGCCGGCTGGTGGACATCGAGGCCGTGCCGGGCGAACCCTACACTTTCTACGTGGCCTACGCTTCCGGCGGCATCTGGAAGACCACGAACAACGGCATTTCTTTCGAGCCGCTCTTCGACGACCAGCCGTCGATCATCATCGGCGACATGGCCCTCGATCCTGCCAACCCGCAGCGCCTGTTCGTGGGAACCGGCGAGAACAACTCGTCACGCTCGTCCTACGGCGGGGTCGGGGTTTTCCGCACGGACGACGGTGGCGAAACGTGGACGTCCGTAGGCCTCGAGGGGGCTGACCGGATCGGGCGCATCCTGATAGACCCGCGAGACACCGATCGCATCTTCGTCGCGGCGCTCGGCAAGTTGTATACGCCGGGCGGCCAGCGAGGCGTGTATCGCTCGGTCGATGGTGGCGACACGTGGGAGCAGATCCTCGCCGGCGAGAACGACATCACCGGCTTTGCCGACATGGCATTCCAGCCGGGCAATCCCGACGTGATCTACGCCGCGGCCTGGGAGCGATTCCGCCGCCCGTGGGACTTCGTCGAGGGCGGTGAGGGCACAGCGATCTGGAAGTCGAGCGATGGTGGCGACACATGGGAGCGCATGAGCGGTGGCTTCCCGCGCGGTGAGCACGTGGGCCGAGTCGGGCTGGCGGTGACGCCAGCGAATCCGAACGTGCTCTACGCCTCGGTGGACAACCAGGCGCCGCTTACAGAAGGCGAGTGGGATCTGGGCAGCGGCGCTGTGACGGCAAAGCGTCTGCGCGATATGAGTAAAGACGAGTTTCTCGCGCAGGACCCCGAGGAGATCGAGAGCTTCATTCGCGGCAGCGATCTCGACCCCCGTCTCGATGCGAAGAAGCTCATGGCAGCCGTGCGTAGCGACTCGATCACGATGGACGACCTTCGGAGCGCGCTCGAGGATGCCAACGCGGCTCTCTTCGCTGCCGATATCCGCGGGATCGAGGTCTGGCGCTCGGACGATGCCGGAGTCAGCTGGCGGAGGATGAACCCAGAGCCGATACGGCAGGTCGTCTACACCTACGGATACTACTTCGGGCAGATTCGAGTCGCGCCGGATGACATGGACCGCGTCTACATACTCGGCGTCCCGCTGATTTCGTCGGGCGACGGCGGTGTGACCTGGGAGCAGATCGCCGGCCGCAGGGTTCACGGCGACCACCAGGCGATGTGGATCGATCCGGACCACCCGCAGCACTTGATCCTCGGTAACGACGGTGGCCTGGACGTCACTTGGGACGGCGGCAAGACGTGGCTGGCACTGTCATCCGTTTCCGTCGGTCAGTTCTACACGGTCTCCGTAGACATGGCGGACCCTTACAACATTTACGGCGGACTTCAGGACAACGGCGTCCTGAGAGGCTCGAGCCAGACTCGTCCGAACGTCTCGGCCAACTGGCAGCGCGTGGGCGGAGGCGATGGTATGTGGGCGCAGATCGACCCGCGCGATAACGCGACCGTCTATGCCGGCTCGCAGTTCGGTAACTACTCTCGGCGCGGGCCGGGCGGCGGCCAGCGGGTGAAGCCTCGCAACGGCGTCCTGGAGGAGCCGCTCCGCTACAACTGGCTGACGCCGATTCTTCTCTCGTCCCACAACGCCGACGTGCTCTATTTCGGCGCCAACAAGCTCTATCGGACGATGGACCAGGGCGTAACGTGGACGGCGCTGAGCGATGATCTCAGTAAGAGCGAGAATCGCGGCGATGTACCCTTCGCGACGATATCGGTGATTGCCGAGTCGCCGTTGCGCTTCGGCTTGCTCTGGGTGGGGACCGACGATGGCCACGTGTACGTGACCCGCAGCAGCGGCGCCGATTGGACGGAGGTGAGCGCGGGCTTACCCTCGGATCGGTGGGTCAGCCGCGTCGAGGCGTCGCGCTTCGATGAGACTGTGGCGTACGTCAGCCTGAACGGATATCGAGACGACGACATCACCGCCTATGTCTACCGCACCGAGGATCTCGGCCGGACCTGGCGCGATATTTCTGAGGGTCTTCCGGATGAGGTCGTGAATGTAGTTCGCGAGGACCCGGTCAAACCGAACGTTCTCTACGTTGGGACCGACCGCGGTGCCTACATCTCGCTCGATACCGGTCGCAGTTGGCAGGCGGCGGGAGCGGGGCTACCCAACGTTCCCGTCCATGACCTGATCGTTCATCCGCGCGAACGTGAGCTGGTGGCCGGTACTCACGGCCGCAGCGTCTGGGTGCTCGATGCGCTGCCGATACAAGAGTTGAGCGACGAGGTGCGGGATTCCGACGTCCACGTGTTCCCGCTCGAACCGATCAGCTACAACCGGTCCTGGGGCTCACGTCGGTCGATCTGGTACTACCGGCCGGAGGATGCTCCCCATCAGAACATCCCGTTCTGGGTCGATGGCGATGGCCGTGTGGAATGGAGCGTGCTGGACAAGGACGGCAATGTATTGCGCCGCGGCGCGATGGATGCCGTGCGCGGCGTGAACACGTTGCGATGGGACCTGATGCTCGACGAGGAACTGGCGCTCGCGGCAGAGCGTGAGCGGGTCGCCGAGAAAGAAGAGGTGAAGCCGGCCGACATACCGTGGGCCGAAGCGGTGCGACTGGAACGTCAACTCTACGTGACGCCGGGCACCTATACCGTTCAGATGCAGATCGGCGACGCTTCCGCCGAAACCGAGTTCAAGGTCAATGCGCCGCGACCTCGGCAGCCTCGGGTCAGGCCCGCACCGAGGATTCGCGGAGAGAAGAAGAACGGCCGCTAGGACAACTGGCCGAAGCAGTAATACAGATGGACTTGCGGGGTGGCTCGAGGGTCACCCCGCATTCGCTTGCGGGTCCTACGCCGTATCGAGACTCGGCTTAGTCCTACCAGGACGTCAGGTGCGGTGCGAACACCGCGAAGTCCTTGAGCAATCTCGTCCGGACCTTGTAGCGACCACCCGGCAAAGCGTGAAAGTCGAGCAAGCTCTCCAGCAGTTCGACATGGTGCCCGACGCTAGCGGCGTCGCCGGCTAGTTGGGCCAACCAGGCCGCATCGGCGATCGCCCAGATCTGGGCTTCCCAGTCACCGAACTGTGCCGCTTCATCGGCCAGTTTGGCGAGCGTCGCCTCCGCTTCTTTGTACGTACCCTCGAAGTAGTACGTATTGGCGATTCGCCGCACCGCCTCCACCGGAAGCGTGCCCTCGATGCGGGCCAGCGTGGCTGCAGCAGCATACCGTGCGCGCGCTGCATCGAAGCGTTTTTGTGCGGAGAATAGATCGCCTAACTCTATGTAAAAGCTACTGGCGGCAGTGTAAGCGACAATCGGGTGATCGGTAGTGGCGTCGGTCCGCGGTGTAGCGGCGAGGGTCGGGAACGTGGCCAGGGCAACGGCGAGTATAGCGTATCTGTTCATCGACACAACCTCCACTTTGCTGCTCGAGGAGGCGCCCGCGACCGACCTGATAACCTTACGAATTCAGCGGCGATGCTGTTTCAGGAACTCGAGCCGTTCACTACATCTTTGACAGTGAAATGCGCCGGATGGTTGCGTCGATGTCGGCGATCGAATCGCTGGTCGGCCGTGGGACCTCGAGTCCCGCAATCGAACAGACGCGCGATAGCGAGGTTGGTAGCCGTGCGTGTAAATACTGTGACAACAACGACTTAGGACTATCACCGCGCTGGTCCGATTCTTGTCATCCCGGACCTTGGTACCATCGCGTGCATGCTTCGCAGCGCGACGCTTCACCGAAACGCGTGGAGGATATTGGACATGGGGCTGGCTGATCTCCGGTACGCCTTACGCGGCTTGGCAAAGAACCCGGGCTTCGCTGCAATCGTCATCCTGACCTTAGGTCTCGGCGTTGGAGCCAACACCGCGATCTTCAGCGTAGTGCGCGGAGTGTTGTTGGAACCGCTGCCGTACGGCGAGCCCGACCGACTGGTCACGGTCTGGGAGAACGACAGGCAAAGCTCCAACACGATGGGCCAGGTTTCGCCGCCGAACTTCGCCGATTGGAGAGATCAGAGCACCGTCTTCGAGAGTCTCGCGGCGGCGCATTACTGGAGCGCCACGTTCGCCGGAGATGAAGGCGCGACGCGGGCCGTGGGCGCCGCCGTGACGCCCGACATGTTCTCCGTGGTGTTGCGCGTGCCACCCGTGGTTGGTCGCGCCTTCGCGCTCGACGATCTCGCCCCTGAAGCCGAGGCGACGGTGATTCTGAGCCACGAACTGTGGATGCGAGAGTTCGGCGGCGAGCGGGGACTTATCGGTAGTACACTAGAGGTCAGTGGAGCGGCCCGTCGGGTCATCGGCATCATGCCGGCCGGCTTCCGCCTGCCTATGTACGCCGACTCAGAGCTCTGGCGCCCGCTGAGGTTCGATCTGTATTCGGAAGACAGGAGCTCGCACTTCCTGCGCGTGGCAGCTCGCTTGAAGCCTGAGGCTGAGCTCGTGCAGGCGCGCGCCGAGATGGGAACGATCATGGCGCGCCTGGAGCAGGAGTATCCGGAGCACAACGGCGACACGGGCGTGAACATCGTGCCGCTCAGGGGCTACATGATCGGCGATGCCTCTCGGGCGATGTACGTGCTGCTCGGGGCCGTGGGGTTCGTGCTTCTCATCGCGTGTGCCAACGTGGCGGGCCTGCTCCTCGCGAGAGCTTCGGTCAGGGAGCGCGAGTTCGCCATGCGCGCCGCGCTCGGTGCGGGGCGCATCCGTCTAGCGCGGCAGGTGGTCGTGGAGAGCATGTTGTTGGCCGCGTTCGGCGGCGCGGCAGGCCTGGTGCTGGCCTTTTGGGGGGTCGAGTTGCTGCTTGCACTGGCGCCCGGAGACATCCCGCGACTCGATGAGATAGGCATCGATGGGCAGGTGCTCGTCTTCACGCTTGCCGTCGCCACAGCTACAGGTCTGCTCGTCGGGATTCTGCCGGCGATCCGGAGCTCGCGGCCCGATGTTCTCGGGGCGCTGAAGACGAGCAGCCAGGGCGCCTTTCGTGAGGGCATCGCTGCCCGCAGGGCTCTAGTGGTGTCGCAGGTAGCGATCGCACTGGTGCTGGTCGGAGGTGCGGGGCTTCTTATCCGAAGCTTCGGCAAACTCGTGGCCGAGGATGTCGGATTCGAGGCGGAGAGCCTGGTCACGGCGCGTATCAGCTTGTCTAGCCGCTACTCCGAACCGGCCACACGCACAGCGTTCCTCTCAGAGCTGCTTGATCGAATTGGTCGGCACGGTGAGGCTCGGTCGGTCGCCGCCAGCTTGAGCGTTCCATTCGGTTCTTGGGAAGTCAATTCGAGCTTCTCGATAGTCGGGCGGCCGCCGCCCGAGCCCAATCAAGAGCCCGATGCGCGCATCATCTCATCCACGCCGGGGTACTTCCGGACGATGGGAATCCCGCTGGTCCGCGGACGCGACTTCAGCGAGCGCGATGGGCCGGATGCGCCGGGCGTAATGATCGTCAACGAAGCATCGGCACGCCTCTATTGGCCGGGGGAGGATCCGGTCGGGCAACGCGTTCACCTGGGTGGGTGGGATCCCCCCGGGTTCGAGCGTGAGATCGTCGGCATCTCGAGCGACGTCCGCTTCTACGCTCTGGATTGGGAACCCACGCCCGAGGTCTACTTGCCTTACCGTCAGATGCCAGTCAGCGCTGTGAACATCGTGGCCAGCGTTACCGGGGACCCGTCAGAGTTCGTTCGCGTCATCCGAGCGGATGTCGGGGCGCTCGATCGCGCGATCCCCGTCTACCGCGCTGGCAAGATGACCCAGATGATCGGCAGGACAGCGGCCTCCGAGCGGTTCTACATGGTCGTCTTGGGGATCTTCGCCGCCGTCGCCGCGACGCTCGCTGCGGTAGGGATCTACGGAGTCCTGTCGTATAGCGTCGCTCGCCAGGCGACCGAAATTGGGGTGCGTGTTGCGCTGGGCGCGGGCCCGAACGATGTGCTCGGCGGTGTGATCTTGGACGGGTTTCGCTTGGCTGGCCTTGGGTTGGCGCTGGGAGTTGTTGGCTGGATCGTGTTGAGCAGGCTGTTGATTCCACTCCTGCACGAGGTCGGCACGGCCGACCTTCCTACGATTCTGGGTACCGTGCTCGTGATCGCAACGATCACTTTTCTGGCCAGCTTCGTGCCGGCCCGGAAGGCAACTCGGGTGGATCCGATGGTCACGCTCCGCTCGGAGTGACAGCGTTCGAGGAGAAGGTGTGTCCGTACAGGGGCGTGCGTGTGGCGCTCCGAGCGAGTATCAATAGGGGGCGTGTCGCGCGGCAGATCGGCCTGGACGAGTGCGCGGCGAATCTGGAACGCTTAAGAGAACTTGAAGGCCAACACTAATGATCGAACTTCGAAACGTAGAGAAGTACTATGACCTCGGTGCCGGGAGGACATACGTCCTTCGCCAGATCAACGTATCGGTCGAGCGGGGCGAGTTCCTGACGGTCATGGGTCCCTCCGGCGCTGGAAAGACGACGATGATGAACATCGTTGGGATGCTCGACGGCGACTGGTCGGGTGAGTACTACCTGGACGGATACGCTGTCCACGACATGAGCACGAAGGAGCGAAACGCGCTCGGCAAGAAGTACGTCGGGTTCGTCTTCCAGCAGTACCATCTTCTGAACGACCTGACGGTGGCCGAAAACCTCGACCTTCCACTCTCCTACCGCGACGTCAAGCGGTCTGAGCGGCAGGCGATGGTGGCCGATATCCTGGACCGTTTCAACATCGTGGCCAAGAAGGATCTCTTCCCAACTCAGCTATCGGGAGGACAGCAGCAACTGGTTGCGGTCGCCAGGGCCGTGGTCGGCGAGCCGAAGTTGATCCTAGCCGACGAGCCCACCGGCAGCTTGCATTCCAGCCAGGGCCAGATGATCATGGATCTGCTGAAGGAACTGAATGAGGACGGAACGACGATCATCCAGGTCACCCACAACGAGACATGGGCGGCCTATGGCAATCGAATCATCAACCTCCTCGATGGGTGGATTGCTGACATCCAGTAAGTAGGTGAGTGCCTCACGCCGGACGGCGAAGGTGTGAGGCACGCATCTGTCCGCTCACATCGAGCTCGCCTCGAACACAGCGATTCCCCAGAAGCGATCGTCCGGTGGGAAACCCGCCCAGCTGTCGAAGGCGTGTCCGCCGTCCGACACGTAGCGCAGGCGATACCGTCCTGCCGGTAGGGTGATCGTCTCGTCGGCTCGCCGATTGGAGGCGATTCCGCCCGCGTGGTCGCTATTCGCCTCGGTCCTCTCCCAAACGACGTCACCGGACTCTGCGTCCTCGATCCACCCGTAGTCGTAGCGCTCCCACGGCAACACCT
>JBDHHL010000168.1:0-8779 GCA_039589375.1 Gemmatimonadota bacterium
TCTACGCGCTGGCCGCGCGCCTGCTCTGGCGACATGTACTTCGGCGTGCCGACGTACACGGTCGTACCCGTGGCCGCCGTATAGTTGGTGGCCGCTTCAGCGATCCCGAAGTCCGTCACGACAGCGTTGCCGTGGCGATCGAAGAGGATGTTGTCCGGCTTCAGGTCACGATGGACGATGCCGCCCTCGTGGGTGTGTGCGAACTGGAGGGCCGACGCCACGTCGCAGCCCACCTTGACGATGGCGTCGCGCTCGAGCGGCAGTCCCGCGCTGAGCAAGTCCTTCAGGCCCGTCTCGAGCAGGTCCATCGAGAAGAAGACGATGTCGTCATCCTTCCCGGCATAGTGGATCGCGATGACGTTTGGATGGCGGAACTTCGCCGCGCGGTGCGCTTCGCGCCGGAAGTTCGCCTCGAAGACCTCGTCGTAAGCGAAGGCAGGCTTCAGAACCTTGAGGGCGACGTCGATCTCGAGGTTGGTGTCGCGCGCCTTGTAGACGTACGCGAACCCGCCCTCTCCGAGGAACTCATCGATTCGGTAGACCGCCACGCGACGGCCTAGAAAGATGTCCTTCTTCAGTGTGACCTCCGCTGAGCCAGCTCTTAGAGAGCCGCTCTATTATCGAGGCCCGATGGCCCCGAAGTACTGTCGAGTCTCGGAGTTGTAGATGTTCAGGCCGTACAGCCTCTCCAATCTAGGTATCTCCCTACTCAGAATGAAGTTCGGCCTGACGTTGAATATCTGGCCGAATGTCTGCTCCGCCTGGTCGCGGCGCCCGAAGGCATAGTAGGCGGCGGCCAGAATCTGCCAGGAGATCACCGTCTCTTCGCCGCTCAGAGCCCCCTGCACCAGCATGCCCTCGAAGAAACTGACCACCTCTCCGTAGTTGGCGTTGCGCCAGTGTTCGAAGCCCGGCGACAGCTTGGCGCGAGCCGAGAACACGGTGAGCGAGTCCTCGTACTCGTAGCGCAGTTCCTCCGATGCGTCGCCCGGCAACGACTCGGCATAGAGTCGCATGAAATCGAGGCCGTCGCGGCCGTAGCCCGCCGCTCGCAGCGCCTCGTAGATCTGGAACGACTGCCGTTTCACCTCGGGCCGCTGGTAGTATGCCGTATCCGGCGCCTGGCCCACCAGCGTCAAGATCTGCTGGCTGGCCTCTCTCGGATCGTCAGCCCGCAGGTAGATGTCCGCCAGCGAATACAGGAACTCCAGCAGGTCCTCCTTCGGCATGGGAATCCGGGCCGCTTGCTGCGCCCACCCGACGGCTTGTGAGAGGTCCCCGAGCATGTACGAGCTGGCAAAGCAGAGCCGCAGCAGCTTCCCTTTGACGTCTTCGCTCGCCGTCAAGACGCCCTCGTCGATCAGGCGCACACCTTCGGACGCCTCTTGCAGCGCGACGTCGAATTCGCCCCGCTGATAGGCTGCGCTCGCGGCGAAGTAGGAAAGCGGCATCACCCCAGTCGGGAGCCCGCGCACGCCCGTCGTGAACAGGGGCGCGACGCGCACGTAGCGAGGCGGCGTCTCCGGTAGCTCGGTCGCGTCGATGCGATAGGGCGGCGCCTCTGCCGTCGCAAGCACGCTGAAGGGACCCACCGGATCATTCGCTCCCTGTATCTCGTAGCGTCGGGTGAAGCGGCCGGGTGCCGCGTCCCAGTTCAGCACGGCCACGTCGCCTTCGTACTCCAACTTGAGGCCGGCCAACGCTGGAAAATGAACGTCCCAGCGGTATGTGATCGTACGTCCGGCCTTCTCGTCGGATATGTAGATGTTGCCGTGGCGATCGACGTTCAGGCCTGTCGGTTGTTCCAGCCCGTCTTCATCACCGAGTTGGATCAGAATGGCGTCGAGGCTCGACTCGATGATCGTGACGCGGTGCGTGTTCTTGTCGAGCACGAACAGATTGCCGGCCTGGTCGAATGCCAGCGCCGCCACTGGGCCCGTCATCAGCTCCGGCTGCAGCGGCTGCAGGCGGCCCTCGTTCACGTCGAGCCGGCCGGCCTGCGTGCCGTCCTCGTTCCAAACGTATATCTCGCCGTCGGGCGCGACGGCGATGCCGACGGGTTTCACCACAGGGTAGGCGGCGATGAGGCTGGCCAGGTCAGAGCTGAAGATCTTGACACGGTTGTTGCCTGTGTCGCCGACAATGATCCGACCGTCGGGCAGAACCGCTATGCCGCGAGGACTCCTGAGCTTTCGCTCGTCCTGGTAGTTGTCGCCGAACGTTCCCAACGGGCGTCCGACATCGAACGCGAAGATGGCGAACCGATTGCGACGCGAGTCCGCGATCACGACCATCGTGTCGGCCAGCACGGCCGCCGCGACCTCTCCGATCTCTTGGGTGAACTGGTGGCGCGGCCCCTGTGGGTCGAGCGTGTGAGCCGCAACGCTGTCGCCGTAAACCGTCGCGTAGGCCACCAGGCTCGTGGCGGCCATCGAGACCACGCTCTTCTCGGACTCGAGCAGAAAGCGCGGTGTGCCGTCAGGAGCGTGGCCGAAGTCCAGCAGCGGCGCCGACAGCCCTCCTTGCCGGACGCGCGTCACCCGTATCGGGAAGTCGAGCACGGGAACCGTGGTCAGCCCCTCCTCCGTCTCCAGGTGGATCCGCTCGACCTTGCGCAGACGGCTGTCGAGGATCACGGCTTCGTCGACTTCCGCGAACGCGACGTCCACGGGCTCCTGGAACGCTCCCCGTCCGGTGCCTTTGCCGCCGTAGAGCAGGTCGCTGGCGGCGACAGAATCGTCAGCGGCAGCGTTTCTTCGATACAGTCGCGCCGCATCCTTGTCGAGGATGACGGCAGTGCCCAGGTCGTTGACCGCCTGCGCCACGGGCTCACTTAGGCGCCCCCCTCGGATCGGCACGCGCTGCACGCTGCCCGCCGGTAACGCGCCGGACCAGGGGATCTCTGTGAATGGAGGCAGGATCAGGATGTGAGTGGGCGTCCGCTTGTCGGCTACGTAGATGGCGCCGTCTTGCCCTACGGCCAGGGAGACGGGGTCCCTGATGGTCTCGGCGAAGGCGATGTCGCGAACGAACGTACCGTCCCAACTGAAAATCTGGATGCCTTTGCGACCTTTGTCGAGCACGTAGACGTGACCGGCCGGACCCAAGGCGAGGTCGATCGGGTCGGAGAGATCGCCTCCGCGCTTGCCACTTCGGCTGATGGTTCCCAGCGGCTGTCCGTCCGCGTCATAGACGAAGACCTGTTTTCGGTCCGTGTCGAGGACGAACGCGTAACCCTCCGCGGAAACAGCGACTGCCTCCGGGCGAGCGAGCTGGCCCTGCCCGTAGCGTCGCGCGGGGCTGCCCTCAGCGTCGTAGACCTGAACGAACCCCTCGCCGTCCGTTACATGTATCGCACCGCCCGGTCCCACCGCCAATGCGTAGGGGCGGTCGATGCCCCCGGGTTGGCCCTTGGCGGGCAATTCGAACGAGCCTTGGGCCACGTAGCTGGCTCTCGCCGCCTGGCCATGGCTTTGACCAGGGATGACGACGACCAGAGCTACGGCGTATGTCGCCCACAACGGCGCTTCTCGCACGCTGAGCTTCTTAGTCAGTTGCATGACGGACCTGGCTGCAGTTGATAGGACCAGGCAGGACGATCCCCCATCAGAAATACGAACCGGGAGAGTCCGGCCACGACCTCGTCTCCGTGTTCCAGCCGCACGGGCGCTCGGACAGGCGTGCCACGCAGCAGCGTTCCATTCGTGCTTCCCAGATCCTCGATCCACCATGCGCCAGCTTTCGCGCGTATCAGGCAGTGGTGCCCGGATACCGACCGATCGGGGAACTGGACGTCGTTGTCGGTCGAACGCCCGACGCGAGCCTCGGATGAATCGATCCGAAAGATCTTTCCCGCGTGGACACCTCCGACAACACCAAGGCGGCTCAAGGCCGCATCCGCGTTGCCGTCGGTGAACCGAAAGCTCAGATCCGAAAGCCCAATGACGTCGCCCTTGCTGAGAGTTCGGCGATCGCCAGGCCGGAGCCGAGCCCCGTTCAGTGTCGTTGGTGCGTCCTCCGCCATTACCTCCATCACGTGGCGGGAGCCAGCGCGTTCGATGCGAATATGGTAGGCTGCAACACGGTCATCGCGGATTCGCAGCGCGTTCGCCGACCCGCGGCCAACCGACATCACGCCGACCTGGAGAGGGTACTCTCGGTTCCTCTCCGCGTAAAACTGCCCTATGAGCGCTGCGTCGCTCGACAAGGCGCTCACTGATCCGTTCTCCGGGGCTGGGGAGGGCTTGTGCCGCCGTTCGCCTCCCAAATGTTAGGTTCTCCGGCTTGGGTGTCAATTACAGGACGGGTCGGGTCCGGCCGTCGGAAAGCCGCGCGTCGCCGGGTTTTCCACGGCGGCTGCGACCGGTTGACGAGCGGTGTAGTTTTCCGCTCATAGTCGCAGGACGAACAAGCTCAGGTTTGCTGAACCGACCGTGACAGATTCGGATAGTCTGCTGGCCTGCACTGGGTGCGGGGCGCTCGTACCGGACATCGAGGGGCCGAGTCACCGCTATGTCGGCGCTTCGCCGGGCTGTTGGGCTGTGTACAGCGAAGTAGTCGCGAGAGAATACGGTGAATACCGGTATCCGTCCGTGCACCGACTGACCGTGGATACCTACGCCGTACAGCATCCGGGAACGCCGTCGCGCCAATCCATCCAATCTGTGGCGGTGCATCTAATAAGCCTTCACGTCGTGCTGGAGCGGAGCTTCAAACCGGGCCGCGCGATCGAAGTGATCCGCGCGGCGCTTCAGTACCCCGATCGCTACGTCTGGTTGGAACCGCCGCCTTCGCTCGGGGGCCTGACCATCGTCGACGTCTCCCAGGCGAAGGACCTGTCAGAGCACGAAGAGATCGTTGAACGCTGGGCCTGGTTCGCTTGGGACGCATGGTCCCCGCACCATGACGCGGTCCGCGCCTGGGCCGAGCAGGTTGGGGTATGAGCAGGTCATCGAGGCGATTTCCCATTCGCTAGGCCTTCGCGGCGGGTTCGTTCCGGCGTTGAGCCTTCGTTGACGGGGACCATCAATGATGGGGCGTGTGGACGGAAGCACGCTCCGCCCTCGAGCGGCACTTCGGTTACTCGGACTTTCGCCCGGGCCAGGGCGAAGCGATCCGCTCCGCGCTGTCAGCACGCGACGCGCTCGTCGTCATGCCGACGGGCGGCGGAAAATCGATCTGCTATCAGATTCCCGCTCTCGTCTTGCCCGGTGTTACCATCGTCGTCTCACCCCTCATCGCGCTGATGCTCGATCAGGTGGGCGCGCTGGAAGGCCGAGGAATCGCCGCGGCGCTGGTCAACAGCACCCTTACTTCCGACGAGATCCATGAACGCCTGGCCCGGGCGGCGCGAGGCGACCTGAAGATGCTGTACGTGGCGCCCGAGCGGTTCGGGAGCCGGGTCTTCCAACGCGCCCTCGAGCAGATGGACGTCAGCATGGTGGCGATCGACGAGGCGCACTGCGTTTGCCAGTGGGGCCACGACTTCCGTCCCAGCTACCTGAAGCTTCGGGACGTCTGGCCGAAGATCGGTCAGCCGCGTCTGCTGGCGCTGACCGCCACGGCGACGCCCGAAGTCAGACGTGACATCGTCAAGGAACTGGGCCTGCGCCACGCGCGCGTCATCGTGCGTGGCTTCGACCGGCCGAACCTTCACTGGTCCGTTCGTAGCGAGGAGAAGCTGGCGCACAAATGCCGCGCGCTCATCCGATTATTGAGCGGCTCGGACCAGACCGCCGTCGTCTACGCATCGACCAGGAAGATGGTGGAGGCGGCGGCGGAGTTGCTTCGAGGCGCGGGGGTTGGCGCTGCCGCCTACCACGCAGGACTGACGCGTGAGGAGCGCGTGTGGGTCCAGGAGGCTTGGACCTCCGGAGACGTACCGGTGGTCGTGGCCACGAACGCCTTCGGGATGGGGATCGACAAGGACAACGTTCGGCGCGTCATCCACTTTCAGATGCCGGGTTCCCTCGAGGCCTATTACCAGGAAGCCGGTCGCGCCGGTAGAGACGGAGAGCCGGCCGAGTGCGTCCTGCTCCATAGCTATCGGGACCGGTTCACGCACGAGTTCTTCATCCGCGCATCCTATCCACCTCGAAAGGTCGTGGCGGGGACCTATCGGGCGCTGAGCGATGCGGTTCGATCGTACGGGGGTCCCGTGACACCGGCTCGCTTCGCGCACAGGGTGTCGGGCATCAAGAGCGAGCGCGAGGTCTACTCGGCGCTTCGCATCCTCAGCGACTCCGGCGTTGTCGAGGACGTAGGGGCGCGGCGCGGCCTGGTCGTCCGCTGGATCGCGTCCGCCGAGAATGTCAGAGAGTTGCTGATGAACGGCGCACGCGGGGCAGGGGATTCGGAAGACCCCGGCCCTGTGCTGGAAGGCCTGGCCCGGGCATCGGCCGGTGGTCAGCGGCGCGTCTTCCGCCTATCGCCGCGCGAGGTGGCGCGGTGGTGCGGCGGCGACTCCAGGGCAGCGCGCCTCGTGCTCGCAGACCTGCAGGCGAAAGGGATCATAGGGTGGCGCGAACACGGTCCGAGTTCCGGCTATCGGCCTCGAGACAGCCAACTGCGCCCGGAAGCGCTTCCCGTGAACTGGAATCGGGTGAAGGAACTGCGGTCGCTGGAGTTGAGAAAGCTCAAGCGCATGGAGGGGTACGCGTATCAACGCGCTTGCCGCCGGCGGTATCTGCTCGCCTACTTCGGCGAGCAACCGGAAAGATGGCGCTGCGACGGGTGCGACCGGTGTGTCACTGGGTAGCCCGTGGCGATCGGGAGCCAACGGATGGTTGCGGGAGAGTGACGCAGTCGTAGATTTGATGTAGATACCATGTGATTTATTGTACCTAACTATTTGTTATCAATGATGTTATCACGTATATCCATTAGAGCTATATAGGCATGGAGGTGGCACCTTGCATTCGCATGTCCGGAAGTGGGGTAACAGTCTTGCTCTGAGGATCCCCAAGGCCTTGGCGATCGAGGCTGGCATCGAAGAGGGAACGCTGGTCGAGATCGAACTCAACGGGGATGGCCTCACAGTGACCGCAGTACCTCCCGAGCGCTTCACGCTCGCGGAGTTGCTTGCCGACGTGACACCGGAGAACGTCCACGCCGAGGTCAAGACAGGACGCGCCGTGGGCGGAGAGGTCTGGTAGTGTCCTACGTTCCAGGCCGGGGTCACGCGGTTTGGCTCAGCTTCGACCCGCAGCTCGGCCACGAGCAGGCTGGACGGCGGCCCGTGCTAGTGCTCTCACCTGCCGCCTACAACGAGAAAGTCGGCTTGGCTCTGGTCTGTCCGATCACCAGTCGCGTCAAAGGCTACCCGTTTGAAGTCGAACTCCCGCCCGAATGCGGCCTGACGGGTGTCGTATTGTCGGATCAGGTCAAGAGCCTCGACTGGACGGAGCGAAAGGCCGAGCTCATCCGCGAGGTTCCCGCATCTGTGATGCAGGAGGTCCTGGCGAAGCTGCGCACCTTGGTTGAGGACTACTAGCCTCGGCCGGCGTCTAGGCTCCGCGCTGTTCTGGGACCGGTCGCCTAGCGCTCGCCGGCGAGCTGCTCCAACAATCGGTTGGCTGACTCCACCCGAGGCTGCAACTCGGGATCGGCGTTCCGCCAGAGGTCGACGAACGCGGCGAGGTGTCTCAGGGCGCTGGCGGTGTCGCCGAGGGCGAGAAAGGCGTTGGCGGCCCGCTCGTGGGCCAGCGGGCGAAGGGGCGCGTAGAGGCCGGACTCGGTCCAGTTGAGCCCGTAGCTGGTCGTGACGGTGTCGTAGTGGGCGACAGCCACATCCATTCGTCCTCGCGCGGCCTCGGCGTCCCCTAGCAGCAGGCCGAAGCTGTTGGCGCGCGCCCGCTCTAGGTGCGCGATGCCCTCCTCGACCGCCCCTTCCTGCAGAGCCAGAACCGCCCGGACGTGCTCCTCGTACCCCGTGGGGTGCATCCCCGTGGCCAGCGCGATCGAATCCGCCCGCTCCATGAAGCGGCTGGCGCCCTCCACGTCACCGGCCAGCGCGTACCCCTCGGCGATCAAGGTCAGGCCGAAGTGGCTGGCGAAGGCGGCTGTCTCGCCCAGGGCCAGGCTTTCGACCGACTCTAGATAGGGGAGGGCAAGCTGCGAAGCACCCGCAGCAAGAAGCGCATGCTGGAGGTTCTCCAGCGCCAGGTACGCCAGCAGGGTGACCCCGCTTTCCGTTCCCAGTCGGGTCACCGAGTCGGTATGGGCCCGGACCGCTTCGATGTCGCCTCGCGACGCAGCCAGCCCTTGCCTCAGGTTGTCACCGCTTCACTGCCGGCGCTGGAACTCTACGCTCGGGGGACCGAGTATGGCCGCCGCGACGATCACGAATCGGCGATCCCGCTGCTCGAGCAGGCGGTGGCAGTGGACACGGCGTTCGCCACCGCCTATCGCGCGCTCAGCATCTACCACGGCAACCTGGGCAACGTCGCCACAGGCCAGCGCTATGTCGCGCTCGCCTACGCTCATGTCGACCGGCTGGCGACACGCGAGCGCTATCTGGTGGGTGCCCTCTATCATGCCTACCTGTATCGCCTCGACTCGGCCGCCTACTACTACGAGCTGGAGATCGAGCGCGACCCGGACTCGTACGTCGCGGTCAACAACCTCGGGGACATCTACGAGCAGATGGGCCGCTACGAAGATGCTTTACCTCTTTACGGCCGAGCCGTCGAGCTTGTACCCGACCGCCCGACCGGTTGGGTCAATGTGGCGAGCGTTGCCCGCACGCTGGGCGACCAAACCATGGCCGACTCCGCCCTGA
>JBDHHL010000169.1:0-8774 GCA_039589375.1 Gemmatimonadota bacterium
CGAGCAAGTCCATGCAGAAGCAACTGGCGACCTGGCCAAGGCCGCTTCCGCCAGCTCGGTGCTCGGCGAAGCCCGGCAAGAGCTAGCCGTACTCCGGAGCCATCAAGAGAAGCTGGTCATCAAAGCGCCCATCGATGGCGTCATCCTGGGCCAGCGTCTGTACGAACAAGAGGGAGCAGCGGTCACAAAGGGTACCCTGCTCCTAGAAGTCGCAGCCATGGGAGGCCGCTGCGGACGTGTGCGAATGCCGCTGAGCGAAGGCGGCGAAGTAGCTCCGGGTCAGCGCGCTACCATCAAGCTCGTCGCACGGCCCAATCTCAAGTTCAGGTCCACGATATCAAGCGTGGCCCCGGCAGCCGAACGCGGTTGGCTGGAGGCCGAGGTCATCCTGCCGCATGGGCAGTGGCAGCCGGCGCCAGGGATGGTCGGGGTCGCAAAGGTGGAGTTCCGGCGTGCTACCGTGGCCCAGGCCCTCTTGCGCGCGATGCGGCAGACGATCCGAATCGACCTATGGCTATGAATCGCAAGACAGTGCACGAAGGCGTCCAGGCGGCCGCGCGCCACCTCTCCACATTCAGCGGCGTGAGCGATGAAGCGCTCGACGAACTTGCTTCTATCGCCCGCTGCCACGACTACCCCAAGAATAACATCCTCTTTTACCAGGGCGACCCACCCGGCTCTGCGTACCTCGTAGTGGATGGCAGCGTCAAGATCACGCTCATGAACGAAGAGGGGAAAGAAGTGGTTCTCACCCTGGTTCGGCCCGGCGGAGTCTTCGGTCTCATCGCGGGCCTCGACGGTGAACCGCAGCCAGCCAATGCCATCACGGAGGAACCATCCCGAATCGCGGCATTCAGCGTCGACGCATTCATCGGCTGGCTAAAGCGCCACGACCTGCTTCATCAAGTGGTGTTGCGCGAACTCGGCCGCCGTGTGCGGGAAGCCTACCACAAGATCGGAGAACATGCCCTCATGGGCGTGAAAGAACGCCTCCTCTTCGCGCTCCTCGATATCGCCGAGCGCGAACCGGGCAGCGAGGCGGTCGTCTTCACTCGCCCAACGCACCAGGAGCTGGCCAACAGGATCGGCTCCAGCCGCGAGGTGGTGTCGCGCGTGTTGAAAGAGCTACTGGAAAGCGAACTGTTACAGGCTGAGGGGAAAGTCATTCGCGTTCCTATTTCGGCTCTCGTTGTGCGCGAGGATTGAACTTCTCGACCCCTTGTGACCGCAGTCACACTGGAAACCGTACCTATTACCCCTTTGTCCTCCACTCCGGTTACGCCTCAGACGTAGACCAACGTCACAGCGGGCACGCGCCCGCTGTTACTCGTGGCCCGTGACGCAGATCGTCGCGCCGGCAGCGCTAATCCCAGATGTTAGGAATGTCATTCTCGCTGCCCGATACCACACCGAACGGAGGAGCCACTCATGGAGAAGAAGGAGCCTATCCGCATCGAGCTCACGGAAGAGCAGAAGAAGCTGGTCCGTGAAGCCACCGGCAAGGACGCTTCGGCGATCGAGTTCACAGCCGAGGAGCTCGAAGAGAGGGTGTCCCCCGCTAAGATGAACATCTTAAGGCAGGATTAGGGGAGTCCTCGACCGGTACTGTCAGACCGGTCATCCTTTGCCCGCCGGCGAGGGCAGTCGCAGCCGCGGCCGCCCTCGCCGCGTTTTTTCTTGCCCGCGCAAACCGAGAGCGGTCGCCCCGACCCCGCTTTTTCGCTAGTATGAATATCATGGTGCCAGACCCTTCCGATCCGGACGTCCGGGCCTGCGGCGCCTGCGGCCAGACCGTATCCCAAGAAGCTCGGTTCTGCGCGGCGTGCGGTGCGCCATTCGCCCCCAGCGCCGGCGCGGCCTGCCCGGCCTGTACGACCGTGAATCCCGACCGCGCCCAATTCTGCCTCACCTGCGGCGCCGCCCTCTCTTCGCCGGCCCAGGCCGACCGCCGCATCGTCACCGTCCTCTTCGCCGACCTTTCCGGTTTCACTCAGCTGAGCGAGAAGACCGATCCCGAACAGGTCCGTGAGCTGATCGCCGCCTGTCTCGATCGGTTGTGCGGGTGCATCACCCGCTGGGACGGCTATGTAGACAAGTTCATCGGCGATTGCATCATGGCGCTCTTTGGCGCGCCGGTTGCCTACGAGAACGAGGCGGAGCGTGCCGTGCGTGCCGCCCTCGACATGCAGAAGGCGCTCGAGGACTGGTCGGCTTTGTACAACGTCGAATTCGAAGGGGAGGAAGGTTACAGGCCGCAGCAGCGGATCGGAATCAACACCGGGCCGGTCGTCACGGGTCTATTCGCCGGTGGTGGCGCTCTGAACTACACGGCAGTCGGCGACACCGTGAACGTGGCAGCGCGGTTGGAGCGGCACTGCGAAACCGGGCGGATTCTCGTCGACGCCACGACATACGAGCAGACCCAGCACCTGTTCGACTACGGCGACGAACAGGTGTTGCAGGTGAAAGGGCGTAGCGAGCCCGTCCGCGCTCGCTACGTGATGGGCGTACGGATAGAACGAGGAAAGGTCCGCGGTTTCGCAGAGAAACGCATACCACTGATTGGACGCGCTCATGAACTCTCCCTCCTCCAACAGCGCTGGCAGCGCGTGCGCGCAGGCGAGTTCCAACTGTGTCTGATCACGGGACCGGCAGGGATCGGGAAGTCGCGACTGGTCGAAGAGCTGATCGCCTCCGAAGGCCTGAGCGCCGAACAGGTAGCGCAGGGTCGTAGCTACCCTTATGCCAGCAGCACGCCGTGGGAACCGGTGGCCGAGTTGATACGAGACATGCATAGCCTTCCGGTCGACCTCCCACCGAGAGACGCCGCAACGCGGATCGTCTCCAGCACAGCCGAGGCTTGGCCTCCGCAGCTCGAGGCAGGCCTCACAGTTGCTCTCGGAAGCCTCGTCTCGGAAGTAGCCGAGTTACAAGGCTACAGCCCCGGCGAGCGCCAGGAGTGGATCAGAAACGCGGTGATCCGCTCGCTGGGCGCGGACCGGGGCACGCCACGCATCCTCGTGCTCGAGGACTTGCACTGGGCCGACGAGACGACGCTCGAAGCCTTATGTCGCCTTTCCGACCACCGCTGGCCCGGACTGGTCTTCGTGATACTGGTGGCGCGGCCTCCACTCCCCGGCGAGGCGACGTTGACAAGACTGCTGGAATCGATCCGTGACCGGATCGACTTGGCGCCTCTCTCCACCGACCACTCACGCACACTACTTGAGACAATGTTGGGATCTCATGAGCTCCCCGACGACTTCCTGGGCCGTGTGATCGAGAAGGCGGAGGGGAACCCGCTGTTCATCGAAGAATTGCTCAAGTCGTTGTTGGAGAGCAGCACTATCGCGCAAGTCGAGGACGTCTGGAGAGCCGAAGGAGACCTCCAACGCCTGGACATGCCCGACACCATAGAGAGCGTTCTCAGTACCCGGATCGACGGGCTCGATACGTCTACGAAGTCGGTGCTCCAGTACGCCGCGATCGTGGGACGGCGATTCTGGTCCGGGGTTCTTGCCGATGCGCTCGCCCAGCGCCCCGTCGACCACGAGCTCGGACGCCTCCTGGAAGGCGATTTCGTCCGCGCCCTCCCCTTCTCCACCGTTAGCGGTGATAAGGAGTTCCTTTTCGAGCATCTGTTGCTCCAGGAAGTCGCCTACGAAGGGATACTCCGCCGCTTCCGCGCCGAGCTGCATCGCGCGGTAGCCGAGTGGCTCGAGAAGCGACTCGGAGACCAAGCGGCCGAATACGCGGAATGGATCGCTTACCATCACGAACGCTCGGATCAGCCGGATAGGGCGCTGCCCTACCTCGAGCGTGCCGCCGACACGGCGCGGGAGCGCGGCTCGCTGCGCGATGCCCGTTCGCTGGTGGAGCGCGCGCTGACCCAAGCCTCTACCCCCGAATCCAAGGCGCGCTTGCTGATCCTCTCGGAGGACATCGCGGCGGAAGCGGGTGACGTGGAGACGCGCCGAAGGGCGCTCGAGGGTCTCGAGGCGCTGGCCGGCGAGCGGGAAGATGAGCGCACAGCCGCAGAGGCAGAATATCGGCGCGCCCGCTACCAGCTCCACTCGGGCGACCTTTCGGGAGCCCGCTCCAACGGCGAGAAGGCGCTGGAGCGGTTCGAGAAGCTCGACGACATCTCAATGCAGGCCGACGTGTTGAGATTGCTGGGCCGTATATCACACCTCTGGGGCGACCAGCGGGAGGCCTTGAAGTTCTATCGGTCGTCGCTGCCCTTGGAGAGACAGGCCGGTGACCGATACGGCCAAGCCGAGGTCTTCGACCAGTTGGGACTCGTCCAGATCGACCTCGATGATTTCACCACCGCACTCGACTACTTCGAGGCGGCGCGGGAGATTTGC
Source organism: Gemmatimonadota bacterium (assembly GCA_039589375.1). GTDB lineage: Bacteria > Gemmatimonadota > Gemmatimonadetes > Palauibacterales > KS3-K002 > JASFMO01. The sequence continues at coordinate 4,368 of JBDHHL010000169.1, forward strand.
GCCGAACTAGCACAGCGGCCAGCAGAAGCCCGCGTCATCGGGCATCAAGCCATGGCTCTACATTGGCTGGGCCGCCACGGCGAGGCAGAGGCATCCGCCTCGGCAGCCCTCGACTTGGCTGAACGGTGCGGCTCTCTCCAGGCTCAGGCAGGCGCGAAGCTGGCCCTGGCGGCAGTGCTCACCGCGCTCGGCAGGCAAGGCGACGCCGAGCCGCTGGCGCGGAACGTCAGCGAGATTGCCGTCCAAACGGGCCAGCCCGGGCTGGAGGCACGTGCACACCTACTGCTGGCACAGATACAGTCGGGGGCGGAGGCGGAGAGGAGCGCTCGCCGAGCCCGCGACCTGGCCCGCCAGGCCAGTCTAGCCCATGTGGACATACTGGCCCTCACGCGCGAGGCCGAGCTCAGTCTGACCGCCGGCGATCTCGAGGACGCAGAACAGTCATCGGCCGAGGCGCTCCACAAGCTGAGCATGAGGGGCAAGATCGAGGGGCCCGAGGAAGCGGTGCTGTACGTCCGGGCCCGTACTCTCCAGGCGCTGGGGCAGGAAGAAGAAGCCTCCGCGCTGCTCGAACAGGCGCGCGTGACGATCCGAGCCAAGGCCGAGAAGATCGAGGACCCGAAGCTGAGAGAGGAATTCCTGAACGAGATCCCGCTCAACCGCGAGATAATGGAGACGGAGGCCGCCACATGAGGTATGCGTCATGACCGGCCAGGCCACCCTCCTCTTGTGCGGCCTCTTCCTCGCTCATTACCTGGGTGACTTCACACTGCTAGTCACACGCCGGATGCTCGAAGCCAAAGCGGCCGCTGATCCAATCTGGCCGATCCTCGTACACGCCGGCGTTCACACAGCCCTGGTTGCTCTGGTGATCGCACTTGTTGCCCTCCCGACCTGGCCGATCTTGCTCTTCGCCTGCGCGCTCGAGTTCGTCACGCATTCCGCGATCGATACAGGCCGCGCAAAGCTGGGCCGGCGCTACCCGGTTCTGAATGACCCGGGGCGCGCACGCTTCTGGCACTTCCTCGGTATCGACCAACTCCTCCATGCTATCGTGCTGATCGTTGTGGCAGCGATCGTGCTCCGGTAGCGCGAGCGCGGCACCCTGTTCCCGTGACCCGATCGGTGGCCCGACTCGATACTGTGGCGCGCATTACCTCTTGCGCTCCCAAACCGCCGTCTCCAGTTACTGGGTCCCGCATAATGATTCTTACCTGATAGCCAACTGATAGACCCCGCCTTACATGACCGCTTCCTGATTCTCACCTGATTCCTACCTGATTTTCCCGAGGTATCTTCCCCACGGAGTTGACCCTGGATTCTTCTGGGGGCCGATTCGTGAGCTGATGCTTCCTATAGTCTCGTACTGAAGTAGACTACCTCAGCTGTCCCACCTGCCCGCTGTGGAAGCGATAGTAGCTCGGTGAATGGGCCCCCAATCCTCTAAACGCCACCGGGGGGCGAATCAGCCCCCCGGTGGCGCTCGTCTTTCCAGGCGAAAGTATGCCAGTTCAGCGTACGGTCGGTCCGATCAGGATAGCATTCAGAAGCAGGCGACTGAGGGACGGCCAGAGGAGTCGGTAGTTAGGGTCATCGGCGAAAAGCACGACGCGCCCAGAACCCAGTGGCTCGTCAATCATCCAGGCCGTTCCCCGGAGCAGTCTCTCGGTATTCTCAGGCCACACGAACCCGGCTACCCGTAGGGATCCACCGACGAAAGCTACCGGGTTCGACCCTTCCTTCGATGGGTAGTAGAAGTCGTCGCCCGACACGAGAACGCCGATCTCTTGAGACTCGAACCCGAAGCTGAACGGGTGCGTGAGGTCGAGGGATGCCCGCATGATCGCGCCGGGCACGGAGAGAGGCGCCGACTCGCTGGCTCCTGGGCTAGCAAGAGGCGGCATCGTGGCCCCATGCGGCGGAGGCAGCTCCTCCTCGGACGGCGCCGTTTCCTCGACGGTGTCGGCTTCCTCCTCGTCACCGACCAGGCGGGCGGTCGTGAACCCCAGGTCCGAGTCGGCCAAGTACTCCGCTGCGCCGGCCATACCGATAAGCACGCCGCCCGATCGCACCCATTCACGAAGCGCGTCGGCACCATCCTCGCCGAAGGCGCGTCTGTAGCCACGCCCCGGCGGCAGGACCACGACGTCGTAGTTGGAGACCCGGAGGTCGCCCAGCCGGTCGGCGCGAACAGCCGTGAACGGCAGGCCGTACTCCCGCTCGAGTGCATACCAGGTGTGGCCGAATCCCGACACGCTTACGCCCTCGCCGACCAGGACCGCGACCCGCGGGAAGCGCAGCGTGACAACTGGGTTTGAACCGACACCGGTGGGGCCCTCATCGCAGTACGCTGTGTGCACCGCATCGACCTGCACACCAAATCGCCCGGCAAGGGTCTCCACACGTTCGTGGACGGTATCGGGATTCCGGCTCACGCGAACGACAACGCTACCTCGAGGATAAGAAGTACTTCCCGCGGCGAGCGGCTTGGCGGACAAGGCAACCTTGTACCCTTCTTTCATAAGGCCCACAGCCAGCCGCACGGATGCGTCGGTATCGAAGCGGAAGATGTAGGCGGTGCGCGCAGGCCCGTTCTGAACGCCGCCGTCGATGCCCGCTCGGAGCTGTTCCGACAGCCGGCGAAGATCGCGGGGGCCGGTGAACGCGGGCGGACGCCAAGGTCTGGCTCGCTCGTCAAAGACCGCCTCGATCGGCATCGCCGAGACCCGGGAAGCGCTCTCCAGCCAATAGGCATCGACGCCGAAGGAAAGGGCGAGGCTCCAGCCGGTGACGTCGTAGAACTCGTACCTCTCTCGAGCGGCCCGTGATCCGCGACGCGCATTGAGAGCACGCTTCTGAAGCTGCCGCTCGATGAACTCCGCGTCGAGTTCGGCGTCCGGAGCCAGCAACGCATCGACCAGCCGCGCCTGTGGCTGTGCGAGATCGACGATGTAACTGCCAGCCGGGAACTCCTGGCGCCCGACCGCACCCGTCAGGTAAGAGTGGGCGCCTCCAACCCGGATGGTATCTACTGTAACGCTCACATCGATGTCGTTGCGAAGAAGGACTTCGACGAGGCGCGCCGCTCGCTCGGGGTCGCTGCCGGGAACGATCACGAAACGCTTCCAGTCCCGTGCGGCCGCGAATTCGCTCATGCCGGAACGGAAGAACTCGTAGTAATCGCGAAGCAGCGCCTCTCGATGCTCGGCCGTCGTCCGCAGCGTCGCCAGCGAGGCCGTGAAGTGCTTGGCGATCCCATCCCTGAAAGTCAGAACCGTCCCGTCGTCTCGAGCCCAACGGTAACCTCTGTAGCCTCCGCCATCCGTCTCGTACGTCATGCCGATGGCACCGTTCAGGCTCGGCCAGCTATCCCAGTATCCCGGGTAGTGGAGGTCGAAGACATCGCGCACGTAGTAGTTCCAGCCAAAGCGATCGAATGCCGTCCCGTTAGCGCGACCGTAGATCTCGGTCCAGCGGATTATCTGCTCTTTCGGCAGGCTCGGATTGATCGGGAGAACGGGTGGAGGCATGAAGAACTGCGTGGTCTGACCGTGGTGGTCGACGAATACCTGGGGACTCCACTCGTGCACAGCGGCCACGATCGCCTGCGTTTCCCGCTGGCTGATCGCCAGAGCATCGCGATTCAGGTCGAACTGGTAGTGGTTGTTGTTCGTGCTCATCCCCCACGGCGCATCGTGCTCGAGCGCGATATGGGTCGAGTCACCCACCGCAAAGGCGTTGTACCACTCGACGAAGCGCTCGTGGCTCTCCGGGTTGTGCGCTGGATCTATCACGGTGACGACGTTCTCGAGGATCCGTTGCGTCATCGTGTCCTCGCCGGCCGCAAGCTGATACGCGACCTGCATGGCAGCCTCGAACGCCGCCGTCTCGTTCCCATCGTTCGCGTAGTTCATCCAACCGACGGCGGGCGTGGCCGCCGTGATCCGCGCCGCAGCCTGACTGTCGGTGGCGCCGGGATCGCGCAATCGCCGTATGCTCGCCCGGATCTCGTCCAGGCGAGCGATGTTCTCCGGAGCGCTGACAACGATCAGGACGAGCCGCCTTCCCTCGGTCGAGCGGCCATAATCGAAGATCCTCACCCGATCAGGTGCCGCTTGCGAGAGCGCGTCGACGACGCGGAGCATATTGCCATGGTTGGTGTGAAACTCGCCTGGCTCGTAGCCCAGAATGGCCGCAGGCCTCGGTACGTCCGAGCGGTAGGGGCCGTGCGAGTAGAAGTCGAAGTCCTGGCCGCGGACGTTCGCCGGGCCCAGCAGCGCGATCAATGCCAGTGCGATTCTGCGCATCTTCTCCAACCTTCAGACTGTTGTGAGGCTCATTTCCTGAGGGGAGAATATGACCCATGTGCGCGATCGCTGTCCACCGGGCACCGCCTGGGCGCCCACG
>JBDHHL010000170.1:0-10246 GCA_039589375.1 Gemmatimonadota bacterium
CTTGTTCAACTGATCAACGCCCGCCTGGGACACGATCAGCCACGGCCTTCCGGACGTACCGCTGAACCGGCCATGACGGGTGAGAACGGCGGCAGAGATCGAGGTGAAGTGGGTCATGAGTTACCTCCCGCTTGCGGACGTGAGGATAGGAGGCACACCGATGGGGTGTTCCGGCAGGTCACAAAGGAAATGTAGGAACCTCACGGCTGCAGCCCCCGGTTGGCGAGAATCTCACTCCAGGGCCCAGCCTCAGCCCGCTGTGACAGCTTGCTGCAAATATACGGGAGAATGGCCCAGCACGACACACTTTCCAGAGGAAGGCCGGGCTGCCAAGCTCGTCGGCCATTCCCTTCGCAGACGCCGTTCTAGCGGCCCAGCGCCGCGAGCATTTCCTGCTCCGTTGTCAACTTCACGCGGGGGCGGCCCTGTTCGTTGCCCTTCGCCTCCTCGATCTCCTGGATTCTCTTCCAGTCTTCCCACGACACGCAGTCGGGCTGGCCGCTGCGGACGAGCCGGTCCACCGCACCCGGATCCGCGTCGGCGGGATTCAGCAGGGCACCGGCCGCGAGGTCCTCCATCATGAGATCGACGGTTTCGCCGGCATCAGGCTTATTGGTGCCGATGATTCCTGAGGGTCCGCGCTTGATCCAGCCGGCGACGTAGATCCCTTTGACCGGCTCGTTGGTGTCGAGATCGACGACGCGCCCGCCCTCGTTCGGGATGATGCCCCAGCGGTCGTGGAACGGCAGTCCGGCCAGCGGCACGCCGCGGTAGCCGACGGAGCGGAACACCATATCGACGTCGATCTCCTCGAAACGGTCGGTGTGTCTAGGGCGAAGCGAGCCGTCGTCGCTTACGTACAGCTCGTTCCGGACGATCCTCATCCCCTTCACGCCACCTGAGCCGTCGTCGTGAAGCTCCACCGGCGAGACCAGGAAGCGGAGCGTCAACGTCCTCGGTTTGCCCGTCGAACCCCGACCCACGTAGCTCTGAAGAATCTGGATCTTCTTGGGCAGGCTCTTGTCGCCGCTCTCCTCCACCGACCTTTGGCTGAGCGCGTCGAGTTGCACCTCCTCGGACAGGACGTCGACGTCGGCGCCCGCCAGTTCTCCTAACTCTTTCACTTCCGGGTTTGTGAATGCGGCCTGTGCCGGTCCTCGCCGACCCAGTATGTAGACCTCCTTGACGTTGCTGTTGCTGAGCGCCTCCAGTGCGTGGTCGGCGATGTCGGTGGTCTGCAGCTCTTCGCGAGTTCGGCAGAGGATTCGGGCTACGTCAGCCGCCACATTGCCCACGCCCACCACCGCGACGCGCTCTACCGAGAGGTCGAACTCGTGGTCGCGAAAGTCCGGGTGGCCGTTGTACCAGGCCACGAACTCGGTGGCCGGGTGGCTCCTCTCGAGATCCTCGCCCGGTATACCCATCCGGCGGTCTGTCTGGGCCCCAGTGCAATAGCAGATCTGATGGTAGTGCTGCCGGAGATCGTTCAGCGTGAGATCCGTGCCGACGTCGACATTACCGTAGAAGCGGAAGTTCGGATTGGAAGCCGTCTTCTCATAAACCCGCGTCACATTCTTGATCTTCTCGTGGTCAGGCGCCACGCCGAACCTGACCAGGCCAAACGGCACGGGCAGTCGGTCGTACATGTCGACCTGGACGGTCAGATCCGTCCGCTTGAACAGTTTCTCGGCGGTGTAGAATCCGGCGGGACCCGAACCGATGATCGCTACTCGGAGAGGCTGGGCGTCCAAGCCCGGTCGCCGAGCGCGGTGAGGCGACCCGTTTCGGAGCGGTAGCGTAGCAGAGTTCGGTCTCGATCCGCGTCTATGCGCGCACGCGGCAGACATGTAGGTTTCCCGTGTGTGATGGCGCCTACCTACAGAGGAGAATCGGACCTATGAAACGCCTGTGCCTTCTCGCTGCCACGGTCCTGATTGCTGTTCCACAATACGCCGCCGCCCAGCAACGCCCGTTGGGCACACTTCGCGAACGGGCAGAGATCCAGCAGGGCTGGCTCGAGGCTCGCCTGGAGCGCGTACTCCCCAGGCTCATGCGAGACCACGGCGTCGACATGTGGATCATCCCGATGCGTGAGTATAACGAGGACCCTGTCTTCCACGCCCTGGTCTCGCCGACCACTATGGCAGCCCGCCGTCGCACGATCTACGCGTTCTGCGACCGCGGGCTCGAAGAGGGCGTCGACCGCATCGCCATCGGCGGCAACTCGCAAGGTGGCCTGTATCGGGTGGTGCGCAGTCCGGATGCAGCAGCCGGGGCGGCCGGCGGCCAGAGTCGGCGAGCGGAGCCATTCGGTCCCGACCAGTGGAAGCTGTTGCCACCGATCGTGGAAGAGTGCGACCCCGAGAACATCGCCGTGAACATCTCCCACACCTTCGCCTTCTCCGACGGCTTGAGCGCCGGCGAGTGGGAGCAGATGCAGGAGGCGCTGCCCGAGAAGTATCGCCAGAGGATCGTCCGGCGCGAATGGCTTGCCGTCGACTACATCAGCGAGCGTCTGCCGGAAATGCTCCCCGTGTTCACGGAGATGATGAAGGTCGCACATGAGATCATCTCTACTGCATTCTCCGACGAGGTGATCACTCCCGGCATCACCCGCACACAAGATGTCGTGTGGTGGATGCGGCAACGTTTGAACGACATGGGGCTCGACACGTGGTTCCAGACATCGGTCAGCGTGCAGCGGCACGGCGTACAGATGGGCGACTCCGTGAGCCCGGTCATCCTGCACGGCGACGTCCTGCACTGCGACTTCGGCGTCACCGCTCTGGGCATGAACACCGACACCCAGCACATGGGCTACGTGTTGCGGCCCGGCGAGACCGACGCGCCCGACGGGCTGAAGCACGCGCTGGCGGTGGGCAATCAGCTCCAGGACATCGTGATGGAGGAGCTGAAGCCGGGCCTCTCAGGGAACGAGGTCTTAATGAACGCCCTGTCGCGGATGCGGGCGGCGGAGATTAGCGGAACCGTCTACAGCCATCCCGTCGGAGACCACGGCCACGGCGCCGGCGCACTGATCGGACTGTGGGACCGGCAGGAGGGCGTGCCCGGGCGCGGTGAGGTACGAGTAAAACCGAACACGTGGTACTCCATCGAGCTGCAGGCAACGACGCCGGTGCCCGAGTGGGGCGGTCAGGAAGTGCGGATGGCGCTGGAGGAAGACGCGTACCTGGACTCGAGTGGAGCGCGCCACTGGGTTCTAGCCCGGCAGGACCGATTCCACCTCGTGCGCTGAAGTGTTGCCGTTGCGAGGGCGTCCAAGGCGTTCGACTCCGCGAATCCACCCGGGAGGGATCGGCCAATGAGGACCATACCCCGACTCGTCTGCGCGACTGTGCTTGGGTCTCTCTTGAGCTGTGGCCCTTCCGCCGAGGCTACGACCGAGGCAAACAAGGAAATCGTTCGCCGGTTGATCGCGGCGATCAACGCCCGAGATTTCGACCAGCTCGACGAACTCGTAGCTCCTGATGTCGTCCGTCACAGCCAGGCAACCGCCGGCGTGGAGGTGCGCACTCTGGGGCAGTTCAAGGAATTCCTCAGGCAGGATCTTGTCACCTTTCCCGATGCTCAGCAGGAGATTCACACCATCATCGCCGAAGGGGACAAAGTGGCTTTGTACCTGACACTCACAGGTACGCAGAACGGACCCGCCGGGCCATTTCCTGCCACCGGCAAGCAAGTGGAGGTGAAGTTTCTCGGTATCATGAGACTGGAGAACGCGAAGGTGGCCGAGATCTGGGTGGAGTGGGACAACCTGAGCATACTGACGCAACTTGGTCACTATCCGCCGGCGACAGCGGAGTAGCGACGGCTCGCGGCCGCTTGACAGCGAAGCACGCCACCGAAGCGCAACCCTCACCCGGAGGCTGAAATAGGCGGAAAACACCGATACACGGAGAACGAGTTCGCGCTCATCTTGCGCAAGGCCTTCGAGCTTCAAGAGCGCGAGGCCGGTGTCGATCCCAGCCACGGTCTTTCGCTCGAGGAGATCCAGGCCGTGGCTACAGAGATAGGGCTCGATCCCACCCTGATCGAACGGGCGGCTTCGCTTCTACCGAGAACGGAAGTGAGCCGGCTGGCCCGCGTGTTCGGTGGTCCCAGCGTGTATCAGATGGAGTACTCGGCCGCGGAAGAGATATCGAGAGAGGACTTCGGCAAGATCGTCGACGCGATACGCCAGGCCGCCGGTCACCAAGGCCAGGTGAGCGAGGTTCTCGGTGCGCTCGAGTGGAACACGGTCGGCGAACTGAGTCAGATCCACGTGACGGTGAGTCCGCGCGATGGGCAGACGGCCGTTAGAGTGCTCGCCAACCGAGGGCCGGCGGGAGCTCTCACATTCATCTTCCCAGGCCTCGCGGGCCTTCTCGGATTCGTGATCTCCGGTGCGATCACAGAGCCGAGCACCGCAATCGACATCTTGTCGCTGGCGGCAATCGCGATGAGCGGGGCTTTCCTCACCGCCCGCACCATTTGGAAGACAACCACATCGAGGTTCCGCCCGCGACTCCTGAACATCATGCAGGCCGTCTCCGGGGCAGTCGAACACAGCCTGGAGGGCTCGACACGCGAGAGAGACGATTCCGATGTCACCGATTGAGCCGGTACGCTCGTACCCGCCGACCGACCCAACCCGACTCGTAGCAAGGGCAGGCCTGCGACCGAGAGTCCACACGATAGGCCACCATCGCACGCTCCTCTGCCTGGCGATCGCCCTCACGCTTGGATGTGCGGGAGCGTCATCGCCGAGGCGTTCAGCCGAAACCGCGAGCCGCGTCATCGAAGCGCGCGCAGAGAGCCTGCTCGCAGACTACTCGGGTGAAAGCCGACCCGGGGCGTGTGTGCTCGTTCGGCATGGCGGAGCAACGTTGTTCAAGCGCTGCTTCGGGATGGCGAACTTGGAAGAGGGTCTGCCCGCGGACCCGCAAACGAACTTCCGGCTGGCCTCGGTGACGAAACAAATGACCGCCATGGCCGTCATCCAGCTTGTCGACGCGGGTGTTCTAGGCTATGAGACGAACCTTACGGAAATCTTTCCGGGCTTCCCAGCATACGGTGATCGGATCACGGTTCAACACCTCATGACCCATACGTCGGGGTTGATCGACTACGAGAGCCTGTTGCCCGAAGATCAGACCGAGCAAGTAAAGGACGCCGACGTGCTGCGGCTGATGATGGAGCAGGATTCGACGTACTTCGAGCCCGGTTCCGAGTTCAGGTACTGCAACTCGGGATACGCCGTTCTGGCGATGGCGATCGAGGAGTTGAGCGGAAAGCGATTCGCGGATGTCCTCGCCGCTGGAATCTTCGAACCTTTGGAGATGCGCCGCACCGTCGCTCACGAAGAAGGCGTGTCGAAGGTGTTCAAGCGAGCGTACGGCTACAACAGGACAGAGGACGGGTGGGAACTCAGCGATCAGAGCCCGACGAGCGCCGTGTTAGGTGATGGCGGGGTATACTCCTCGATCGAAGATCTCGGCCGCTGGATGGAGGTCGTCGAGGGACGCAAGAGGCTTATCGATCCCCAATCGCATAGGCGCGCCTTCGAACCCATGACACTCGAGTCCGGCCAGCCTACGGGGTACGGGTTCGGCTGGTACGTAGACCAATACGACGGAAAGAGCAGATATCGACACAGCGGCTCGACCAGAGGTTTCCGAAATATGGTTCAGCGGTTCCCACAGGAAGATCTGACAATCGTGCTTCTGTCGAATCGAAACGAGGGGAGCGCGGCACTTGACTCCATCGTTGACGTCGCCCTGGAGGCGGTTCTGCCCGATACGACCGCCGCCAAGGAAACCGGCTGACATCCCTCCCGCTCGGGCCATTCACGCGTGGAGAACCCAACGATGAAAGATCTGACCGCGTTGCCGAACATCGGCGAGACACTGGCCCGCGAGCTTCGCAAAGCCGGCATAGACACGTACGACGACCTGGCAGACATCGGCGCCGTCGAAGCGACGCTTCAAGTCGCCCGCGGTGGTAGAAAGGACTGCTACAACCTACTATTCGCACTGGAGGGCGCGATTCGGGGCATTCGTTGGCACTCAATCCCCAAGCAGGACCGAGCGCGTCTCAAACAGGAGCTCGACCGAGCGCGCACGGGGTGAGGCGGCCTTCAACAGTGACGATCGAGTGACGCCCGATGGCAGGAGAAGAGCTTATGGCAAAGAGATGGGTCTTCACTCCCAGTAGAATCGTGTTGCTGTACGTCAGCGGCGTGCTGCTCGGCGCCCACGTGACGGGCATCGTGTGGTCGGCCGTCGAGAACGCCAACCCGCTGTGGCCGACGCTCGGCGCAATCGCCATGCTGCTGCTTAGCGTGGGGAACGTTCTCTACTCGAGGCAGCGCAGCTCCGGCATCGACGAGGAAGCCGCGGACGAGTAAGCGCGATCCCCGGCAACCCTGCCGACAACAAGGAGACCTGGGCACAGTCTCGGCACCTCTTCACTTCCTGTCCGTCCGCCCTCGTCCTTCCGCTGTCAGAAGCACCGCGGCCCTGCACACACCAGGGGCGCGTTCATTTTCCAACAGGGTCTTTCGCGCGCGGCCGTGCTGGTGCAAAGTGAGTGCTCAGCTTTCCGGTCGCAGGGGTTCGTCGTAGAGCAATTGAGGGGAGGCATCCCATGCCGAGAGGTATCACTCGCCGATTCTTCTTTCAACAGAGCTTTTTTGCGGGATCCGGGGCGGTGCTGTGGCAGCGCCTCAACGTCTTGTCAGGGTCTGAAACGACGCACTCGGGCGTCATCCGCGCGGGGGCAGCCGGTACGACACCGATGATCATCACCAGCCACGCGAACGAGACGGGCCGCAACGCCATGGAGGCTGCCTGGGAAATCCTCAACGGCGGCGGAGTCGCGGTCGATGCCGTCGAGAAGGCGACGAACATCATCGAGGAGGACCCGGAAGATTGGAGCGTTGGATACGGCGGCTTGCCCAACGAGCGAGGCGTTGTACAGCTCGACGCTTCGATAATGGACGGGAAGACCTACAACGCCGGATCCGTGGCGGCGTTGGAGAACATCAAGCATCCGTGCTCCGTGGCGCGCCTCGTCATGGAACGCACCGATCACGTGATGCTGATCGGCGCCGGCGCCCTCGAGTTTGCGAAGTCGTGGGGTTTCCCCGAGGAGAACCTGCTCACCGAGAGGGCACGCGAGAACTGGCTGCGCTGGCGGGAAGGTCACAGCGACCGCGACGACTGGGGCCCCCCGGACCATCTGAAGGAGGACGAGCAGCAGGATGCGCATCTCGCCAAACCGCCGGCGGAGACCTACGGAACGGTCAACGTGCTGGCCGTGGACGTGAACGGCGACATCGCGGGCATCACGAGCACCAGCGGGCTGAGCAACAAGATCCCAGGTCGGATCGGAGATTCTCCCATCATCGGCGCCGGGCTGTACGTCGACAACGACGTCGGTGCCGCAGGCGCCACCGGACGGGGCGAAGACGTGATCAAGGCCTGTTCGTCCTACTACATCGTGATGCGGATGCGAGATGGGCGTTCGCCGCAGCAGGCATGCGAGGACGCGCTGCACCTGATCTCCGACCGGTACAAGGCGGTGGGCCTCGACTATCTGCCCGGCGAGAAGTTCGTGGCGATCAACAAGGCGGGCGAGGTCGGCTGCGCGAGCATGTACGGCAGACGAGCGCCCCGCATGAGCGTCACGAACGAATCCGGTATCAGCACCTACGAGGGAACGATCGCGTTCGAGTGAGCGACGCTGCCGCCTAGCGCCGCGTCACCTCCGGACCCACGGGAATCCAGCGGGTAAACCACTCGATGTTTCGCGACATGAGGTCGCGTCGGTGTCGCGGGCTTCGAACCCCGTGCGGCTCGCCCGGGTAGAGAATCAGCTTCACCGGCGCCTTGCCGATGGATTTCACCGCCTCGTAGAACTGGATGCTCTGCTCGGCGGGGACCCGCTCGTCCCGTTCCCCCACCTGGATGAGCAGCGGCGTCGTCACGCGCTCGACGCCCCGGTAGGCCGACCTCTCCTCATATAGCGCGAAATCCTCCCAGGGCTTTGGCCCGAGGTAGGTATGGTAGAATTCGGGGATGTCCGTCTGCGAATACATCGACACGAGATCGTTGGCGCCGGCACCGGCGCTCGCCGCTGCGAAGCGATCGGTCTGCGTGATGCCCCAATACGTGTGATGGCCGCCGAAGCTCCAGCCCATGAGGCCCAGCCTGTCGGGGTCGGCGATCCCGGCTTCAACCAGGTAGTCGACGCCGGAATTGATATCGACCCAGTCGCGCCCCGAGATATCGCCTCGATTGAGACCGCGGAACCGTTCGCCGTAGCCAGTGGAGCCGCGGTAGTTCGGCTGCAGCACGGCATAACCGAGTCCGGCGAAGACTTGAATCGGGTAGGCTCCTCTGGTCGCGGTGAAGCGGTTGCTCGAGATGCCCGACGGCCCGCCGTGGACGACGAGGAGCAGAGGCACTTTATCTCCGTCGCTGTAGCCGACCGGAAGAGTCAACACGCCCTCGATCTCCTCACCGTCAGCCGCAGATGCCCATGTGACGACCCGGTGTGCGCCCAGAGCGAAATCGGCTACCTGCGGGTTAACCTCCGTCAGCCGCTCCGGCTTCAGTTTCCGACTCGGGGAAACGTAAACGTCCGGCGGTGTTGCCGGGCCTTCCGCGATGAAAGCTACGGTCGCGCCATCGCGCGATGCCGAGAAGCTACGATAGAACAGACGGTCGTCGCCGACGTGCTCGGGCGGTCCGTCCACCTCGCCGTCGTCGAGCGAGACACGGTAGAGACGCCGCCCGGTACGGTAGTTGGCCTCGATCAACAGCTCGCGTTCGGTCGCGGCCACCAAGCCGGCATGCTCGTCCAAGTCCAAGGTGAGCTGAATCGGCTGACCGCCCGACGCCGACACACGCCACAGGCGAGAATTGTGGGTGCCAAGCTCCTGCCCACTGCCCGCGACCATGAGGCCGAGCTGCTCCGTCCAGTCAACGACGCTTTCACCGCCGGGCATGGAGGTCACACGCCGCGGGGCCGCCCCGGGTTCATCTTGAACGAACACATCGGCGAGACGCCAGGTGCGGAGGATCGGCGACGGGCGAGCCGACCACGCCAGGCCCCTCGAGTCGGGACCCCACACGAATCCCTGAACATGAAGCGTGTCGGGCGAGCTCTGCTGGACCTCCCCGGCGCGGAGATCCTCCCCCAGAGCCGCGACCCATAGGTGCGCCCAGGAAGTGGCGTAGGAGCTGTCCCAGACGATCGGGCGCCCACGCAGCTTCTCCAGCTCCTTGTCTTCCTCGCTCTTCTCGGCCGACGCTGTGAAGGCTATCGAGCCGCCGTTCGGCGAGATGGCGAAGGAGCCGACGCCGGGCTCCCAATCGGTCACCTGCCAGGCTTCTCCGCCGTCCGGCGCTATCCCGTATACCTGCGTCTTGCCGTTTCGGTCGGAGAGGAAGGCGATCCAGCTTTCATCCGGCGACCAGCGGGGAGCGTTATCACGCTCGGGACCGCGCGTCAGACGCATCGCGGGGCCACCGTCGGCGGACACGAGCCACACGTCTGAGTTGGAACCGTCTTTCTCGAGATCGACCTCGGTGACGACGTAGGCGACCCAGCGACCGTCGGGGCTGATTTGTGGATCGCCGACGCTCTTGAGAGCGAGCACGTTGTCCACGGTCATCGGGCTCTTCTCCTGCGCGTGGAGCAGCTGCGACGTGCCCTGAAGTACTGCAAGGGCGGAAAACAAGACGAACACGCGCAGGATCCGATTCGTCTGCTCGAGTGCGCTCAGCTTCATGGTCGCCACCTCGCCCGTTTGAGGGTAAAAGTCCCGAATACGAGGCCGACAAATGCCGGTAGTCGGTATGAAGCTGAGCTACACGCGAATGGCGGTCAACCTACCTCTCCACAACCGACTCGGCGAAGATCTCCACGGGCGCCGTGACCGCGTCGCCGCCTCCCTCCCAAGCCAGGCCAAACTCCCAGACCAGGGTGTTTCCGTCCCGGTCGTGGGCGTTGGAGGCAGTCACCCGACCCGGCATGTTGAGCCGATAGATGATCTCGGAGGCTGCTGACAGCTGTACGCCCGGCAGCCTGGCTTCAATGAAGCCTCCCAGCTTATCGTCTTCGTCCTCGTAGATCTGACGCAGCATGTTCTTGAACGACTCTACATCTCCTTCGGCGTACCGTCGGCGGATGATCTTCATCGATTGCTCGGCGGCCCGATCGATGAATGCCGAGACCAATC
>JBDHHL010000171.1:0-14690 GCA_039589375.1 Gemmatimonadota bacterium
CCAGGACGCTGTTCGCGATCGGCTCGGTCACGAAGTCATTCACCGTGACGTTGTTGGGCATGATCGAGGATGAAGGGAAGGTCGACTGGGACGAGCCGGTACGCAGCTATCTGCCGGACTTCGAGCTGTACGATGAAGTGGCCACGGAGTACATGACGCCTCGGGACCTGGTCACGCACCGGTCGGGGTTGCCGCGTCACGACGGGCTCTGGTACGGCTCGAAGCTGACACGGCGCGAGCTGTACGAGCGGCTGCGGCACATCGAGCCCAACAGGGAATTCCGAGAGGTCTTTCAATACCAGAATTTGATGTTCATGACCGCCGGATACCTGGCCGGCCAGATCGAGGGAAAGAGTTGGGAGGCGCTGGTCAGGGAGCGGATCTTCGAGCCGCTGGACATGCCGCGATCGAACTTCTCCGTCGACGATAGTCAGAAGGCGGACGACTTCGCTTACCCGTACAACGAGATCGACGACGTTGTGCGGCAGATCGACTTCCGCAACATCGACGAGATCGGGCCGGCCGGCTCGATCAACTCGAGCGTGGAGGAGATGATCCGCTACGTGCAGTTGCACATGAACAAGGGTAAGCTGGGCGAGGAGCAGCTGCTGTCGGGCAATAATGCCGAGCAGATGCAGATGCCGCAGATGGCGATGCGCGGCACGATACAGTACGACGAGCTGGGTCACACGAGTTACGGGATGGGTTTCTTCGTGACGTCCTACCAGGGCCGCAAGCTGGTACACCACGGCGGCGGGATCGACGGCTTCATCTCGTTGCTGTCGTTCATGCCGTCGGAGAACGTCGGGATGATCGTGCTCACGAACAAGTCGGGTAACAACCCGGTTGCGACGATCGTCACGCGCGGGGTGTACGACCGCGTCCTAGGTCTCGAGCCGGTCGACTGGATCGGCCGAGTAACGGAGCAGCAGGCGAAGGCGGAAGAGGCGGAGCTGGAGGGCGAGGAGGAAGGCGGGCAGCACGTGGAAGGCACGAGCCTCTCCCACGACCTAGCGGAGTATGCTGGCGACTACGCCCATCCCGCGTACGGGATCGTGAAGATCGAAGCGGACGGCGAGAGCCTCGCGGCGACCTTCAACGGCATCACCGCGCAGCTCGAACACTTCCACTACGATGTGTTCGAGATTGCCGAGGACCCGATGGTGCCGGTGAGCGGGATAAGGGTCATGTTCCGTTACGACAAGCAGGGCGATATCGATGAGCTGCACGCTCCGCTCGAACCGGCCGTCGACGACATCATCTTCGAGCGCGTGGCCGACGAGTCGATGCGCGAGCGCGCCTTCCTCGAGCCGTTCGTCGGCGAGTACGAGCTTGGTGGCACGGCCGTGACTGTCAGCCTGAGGGGAGATGACTTGCTGACCCTGACGGTGCCCGGCCAGCCGACCTACGAGCTGGTGCCGACGCGGGGAACGTCGTTTGACCTCAAGGGGCTGTCGGGCTACAGCGTGGAGTTCAAGCAGGAAGAGTCGGGAGCCGTGAACGAGCTCGTGCTCACTCAGCCGAACGGGACGTTCGTGGCCAAGCGCAAGTAGGAGGTAGTGATGAAGAACAGTGCTGCCTTGTGGGCGCTAGTCGCTGTCCTCCTGGTACCCGCGTCGGCGGGGGCACAGGAGGAGGGCTACGAGCGCGGCGATCTACTCTACGTACAGACGATAAAGGTGATGCCGACCGACGCGCGGGCCTACGAAGCGGTCATGGTCAAGATGGCGGAGGCAGCCGAGTTGGCGGGCCTGAGCGACGAGTACGGATGGACCTTCATGAACACGGCGTTCACCTACACGATGGTCTTTCCCTTCGAGGACTTTGCGCACTGGGATGACCCGCAGCAGTGGTTGCGGCAGTTCCAGGGCACCGAAGGGGAAGCGATGCTGCAGGAAGCCATCCAGGAGTTCCATCGCCTGGACACCCGGGTAGCGGCGTCAGAGGTGCTCGAGCACGTGAAGGAGTGGAGCTACGAGCCGGAAGCGGCGGTGGGGACGATGGCGTTCGCCAACATCACCGAGTTCTGGCTGAAGCCCGGCAGGGAGCCGCAGTACGGCGAGCTTGTCAAAGATGTGGTGGCCGTGCTGGAGGAGATCGACTACCCGTACGCGGTTACCGGGCATCGGGTCCACTTCGGCGACTCGGGCCGCACCGTGTTCGTCACCTGGTACGACGATCGGGCTAGCTACTACGGCGTCAACAGCCTGGATCGGTTGCTGATCGAAAAGGAAGCCATGGGCCGGTGGGGCGAACTGTTGTCACGCCTGCCGGAGCTGGTTCTGGACGTCAGCGACCGCGACGCCACCATCAAGCCGAGGATGAGCTACTGGCCCGGGCAGGAGGGCGGAACGCGTCAGGAGCAATAGGCGCCGTAGAGCTCCAGATGTTGCCTGGCAATCGCCTCCCAGCTGAACGCCTCGATGACGCTCGCGCGGCCCGCTTCACCGAGGCGGGCGGCCATCGCCGGCTCATCCAGTAGCCGTATCATTGCGGCGGCGAACTCTCGAGCGTCGGAAGGGTCGACCAGCAGGCCGTTTTCCTCCGTAGTGATGAGGGTTCTGATCCCTCCCAGGCGCGAGGCGACCGCGGGCATGCCGCAGGCCATCGCCTCGAGAACTGTCATGCCGAACGGCTCGAAGAGAGAAGGCAGCACGAACATCTGTGCCTGGCGGTAGTAGGGGACCAGCAGCCGGTCGGGGACATAGCCGATGACGCTCACGCGGTCCTCCATCTCCCTCTCTTCGATGATCCCGCGTATCATCGTGAACACGCCCAGTTCCCGTTGTTGGGGCGTTGGTGACCCGCCGCCGATCACCAGGTGGACGTCGGGCACGGCCTTCCTGACTTCGTCGAAGGCGTTGAGCAGGAAATCGTGCCCCTTGTTGGTATCGATGCGGCTGAGGCAGAAGATGTAGCGGCCGAGGACGTCGATTTCGGTTTCGCGCTCGTCGGCCTCGAGCGGGCGGAAGGTGTGAACGTCGACGCCGGGCGAGATGACGACGATGTTGTCCGCCGACCACCCATACAGCTCCTCGACCTTCTCCCGCTGCACGTCGGTGGTGAAGCTCTGGGCGGCCACCGACTTGAAGATGTTCAGCTCGTCCGCGACGCGTCGCTCGAAGTTGAACTTCCTCTCCATCTCGACCGGGTCACCGCCCATCTGTTCGCGTTTCCAGGCACCAATGGAGTGAGCGGTGAAGAAGGCCGGACGGCCGAAGGCTTCAGCTACATCGAGCGTCACGATTCCCGCATCGACGTAATGGCCGTGGTAGAGGTCGTAGTCGAGGCCGTTGTCGCGGATGAACCCGACCATGTTTTGGGCCAACTCGGGCAGCACGCCGTAGATCTGCTCTTTGGGGATGAACTCCCAGGGTCCCGCCGGTATGCGGATGACTCTTGCATCGGGACAGTCGGGAAGCGGATCGACCTGGTTGCGATCGCGGTCGAACCAGCGAGTGTAGATATCGACTCCGATACCGAACCTGGAGAGGGCTTTGGCCAGCTCGAGCACGTAGACGACCTGGCCGCCGGTGTCGGTGCTACCGAGCTGCGGCACCGGGTCGACGTAGCCGTGGGTACTGAGCATGGCGATGCGTTTTATCCCGGCTTCAGTCATTGGGCTCATTCGTCGTTACGTTGTAGTCACGGTTCACTATGAAGTCGGCCCTCGGTTCGTGGGACGAGATGATGTCGTGCTCGATGGTGAGGATCCGCTCGAGATAATCGTCCTGCTCCTCTCGCGCCCGCAGGGCACGAGCGTCTCGCGTGTCGATGAAAGTGCGATCTATGAAGACGCGCCGGTCAACATGTTCCAGCACGGTGGTGTAGGTGCCCTCCACCAGGATCACGTCGATATCTCCGAGCTCCAAAGTCTCTTCGCCGATCGAATCGGCGTCGAAGTCGACCAGAGGCTTGACGATTCGAGGGTCGCCCTTCTTGAAGCGCTCGAGATTGTCGTCGAGTAGATCGATGTGCACCTCGGAGACGCCGACATGCCCGATATCCTTGCGGCGCACCGCTGCGTTCGTCTTGGGCGGATAGACGAAGTAGTCGTCCTGCTGCAAGATCTCGCTGTTCAGACCGTGCTGGTGGAGCAGCCCGGCAAGCGCGGCAGCGATCTCCGATTTCCCGGCCCCGGATTCGCCGGCCACCGAAATCACGAACCTTCCCGCCCTCTCCACGATTTCGGGCAGCACGAGCTCCGCCACCTGGCCGGCTGCCCGCTCGTGGTGAGGCTTGATGATGATCTTGTCACCTTTCATTCGCGTCTTCCCTGGTCAGTTCGCGCCCGTCCTCGCCTGTGCTAGATGCGGCGCTGCGCGCCACCGCGCCTGCTAAATACGGGTCTTCCCGACTCCGATCAAGGTGCGGGCGCCCGAGCCCGCGGTTGGCAGCCAGGTAGCCGCGCGCCGAGCGTCCTCTTATTCTGCTGACATGGCCGGAGCAAGAGCGAAGGGCGCGGCCAAGAGGGGCCGCCTGCGCAAGTACGCGGTGCGGCTTGGGATAACGCTGGCCGTGCTGCTGGTTGGCTGGCTCATCCTGCTGCAGAGCCTGTCGTTCCAAGCGCCCGAGGAGTTCTACTCGCAGAAGGGCGAACTGACGGTTGCGGAAGTGACGCCGCTTGGGGGCGACTCGGCGTACGATGCCTATCAGTTGACGCTGAACAGCAGCGCGGGGTACCGGGTTCGCGGCTACCTGAGAGCCCCTAAGGAACGGGGGCGTTGGCCGGCAGTGATCGTGATCGGCGGCACGAATACGGGGAAGATGGCGGCGGAACTGTTCACCCCGGAGAGGCCCTACGTCATCCTGGGGCTCGACTATCCTTGGGAGGGTCCGACGCGGGTCAACTGGTGGCAGTTCTTGATTCGCATCTTCGCGATCCGTCGGGCCATGCTGCTCACGCCGTCGGCCGTATCCTTGGGGGCGGACTACCTGGATACGCGCCCGGACGTGGACGGGGATCGGATGGTGTTCGCCGGGGCCAGTTTCGGGGCTCAGTTGATGGCCGTGGCCGGGGCGCTGGACGAGAGGGCACAGAAGGTCCTCATCATCTACGGCGGCGGGGACTACGCTGCCTTGCTGCGGGCCAACTTGAAGGTCAAGCCGGGCTGGCTACGCTCGGCCGCGGCGGACGTGGTTGCATGGTTGATAAGGCCGATCGAGCCGCTCGACTACGTCGGGCAGATCGCGCCGCGCGAGACCATCATCATCAATGGCCGCTTTGACGATCGGATGCCGGTGATCTGCGTCTTGGGGCTGTACGACGTGGCCGGCGAACCGAAGCGGCTGATCTGGCTGGATGAGGGTCACATCAGCTCTCGCAATCCCGAGTTGATCGGAAGGGTTCTGGTGGCCGCGTCCCGGGCGCTGGAGGCCGAATCGACAATGGACGAAGAAGAGGAGACGAGCACACAATGATCACTCGCCCGCTAGGCCCTGACGCACCGGTCGTTTCGGCCGTTGGTTTTGGGGGTATGCCGCTCTCGCTCGATGGCCGACCGCCGGAGCCTCAGGCGATCTCTGTGATCCATGCCGCGCTGGACGCCGGCATGACGTTGATCGACACCGCCGACGTCTACTGTCTGGACGACGACGATATCGGCCATAACGAGCGGTTGATCGCCCGGGCGCTGGCCGACTGGTCAGGCCCGCGCGAGTCGATCGTAACGGCTACGAAGGGTGGCCTGACGCGGCCCGAGGGGCGATGGGAACGCAAGGGTCGGCCGGACCACCTGCGGGCGGCCTGCGAGCGCTCGCTGGCGGCTCTCGGGGTAGAGCGGATCGATCTCTACCAGTATCACGCGCCAGACCCCGACGTGCCGTTCGCCGAGAGCGTCGGTACGCTGGCCGACCTTCAGCGGGAGGGCAAGATCCGCTGGGTCGGGCTGTCGAACGTCACCGTAGCGGAGATCGAGGCGGCGCGGGCGCAGATCGACGTGGTAACGGTGCAGAACCGCCTCAGTCCGTTCTTCAGGGAGGCGCTGGACACGGATGTAGTCAAACACTGTAGTGACAATGGGATAGGGTTCCTGGCCTACAGTCCCGTGGGAGGTGGCCGACTTAACAAAAGGCTGCCCGGGCATCCCGTGGTCGCGGGCCTCGCGGCAAGGCGTGGCGTTTCGGCACATGCCGTCGTTCTGGCCTGGGTCCTGGCCCAGTCGCCGAACGTGATGGCCTGGGTCCTGGCCCAGTCGCCGAACGTGATAATCATCCCGGGCGCACGAACGGTCCAGCACGCGCTGGATTCCGCCCGTGCCGCGGACGTGGTTCTGGACGAGCAGGAGCTGAGGGCGATCGACGAGGCCGAGTTCTCCACGGCGTGAACTGCGGGAGCGGGCCTGCTCGAGGGCTAGTTGCGTGGGCCCGAGGCAGGGGGAGCGGTGGGTTCGTGACGCCTACCGCTCGTGTGCGAAGGCGAGCTCGACCTCCGAGGGTCCCTCCGGCCCTTCGATCTCTGCCGCCAGCGAGAGCGTCTTTCCTCCGGACGCCTGGAAATAGCGCACGGTGACGGGATGGTAGCCGGCCTCGAGCGCGACCGTCCCGGTCTCTTCCGCGGCCCCATGGTAGCCGTCGTTGTCGACGACGATCGCTCCACCGATTCGCAGTTCGCTTCCGTCGTCGGACCTCAGATAGAACGTGTACACGCCTGAGGTTGGTGCCCGGACGTATCCCGCGAACTCGAGGCCGAAGCTCTGCTCGCGCTCGCTGCCCTGGAAGCCGACCTCCCGCGCCGCCCCTTCGCGGACCGGCGATTGGTGCCGCAGCTGATCCACCGACGACACCTGGGCCTCGTAGTAGGCATAGCGCAGGCCCGGCGCGAGCGCGGCGCTCTCCAACTCGGCAGAAGGGCGAAGCGAAGCTCTGGCGAAACGTGCCGAGCGTAGCGGGCTGGCCTTGCCATTGTGCAAAAAGGCTCTAGCGCTGACCTGCACGCCGTCCTCGTCGACCGGCAAGTCGAAGGGCCCTGCGTAGAGCGGCGATCCCTCGGTCGGATCGCTCCCGTCGGTTGTGTAGCGGATCCGCGATTCGGGCAGCGGCGACGACAGCGCAACCGTGACCCGGTCATCGAGCGTGATGCGGTCGCGCTCGAGCCCGGCCACGCTGGGAACGCGATAGTTGACGCGATAGCCGTCGAGCAGGTGGAAGTGCGTGGTCAGGCTGGAGGCGAACCGGTTCCAGTCGCGGGCCTGCGCAGGCGACCAGACGACCTCGGAGAGGGCGAGCATGCGCGGGAAGACCATGTACTCGACGTACTGCGGCGTCTTCATGTACTCGGTCCAGACGTTCCCCTGCGCGCCGAGGACGTGCTTCGCCTCTTCCGACGTCAGCTCGTCGGGCACGGGCTCGAACGAGTAGACCTTTTCGAGTGGCGTGTAGCCGCCGATGGTTAGCGGCTCGTACAGCGGGTCGCCCTGGTAGTAATCGAAGTACACGTGACTGGTGGGCGTCATGATCACGTCGTGCCCCTGCCGGGCCGCTTCGATGCCGCCCGTCGTGCCGCGCCACGACATGACGGTGGCTTGCGGAGCCAGTCCGCCCTCGAGTATCTCGTCCCAACCGATCAGGCGGCGACCATTCGCAAGCAGGAACCGCTCGATCCGCCTGATGAAGTAGCTCTGCAGCTCGTGCTCGTCGGCCAGGCCCTCGCGACGGATGACTTCCTGGGCGAAATCGCTTTCCTGCCAGCGCCTCTTCGGCGCCTCGTCGCCGCCGATATGGATGTAGCGACTGGGGAATAGCTCTAACACTTCTGTAAGGACGTCTTCTAGGAAGGCGAAAGTCTGCTCTGACGGGCAGAAGATGTCCTGGTGGACGCCCCAGACCGTCGCGACCTCGAAGGGTCCCTCGGTGCAGGCGAGCTCGGGATAGGCTGCGAGCGCCGCGCTCGAGTGGCCCGGCATCTCGATTTCGGGGATCACGTTCACGTAGCGACGGCTGGCATACGCGACGACCTCGCGCACCTCGTCCTGCGTGTAGTAGCCGCCGTAGGGTTTCCTGTCGCCGATGTACGGGTCGAAATTTCTGGCGAGTATCGTCTCCTTGCGGAAGGCTCCCACCTGGGTCAGGCGCGGATACTTCTCGATCTCGATCCGCCAGCCCTGGTCTTCCGTCAGGTGCCAGTGGAAGGTGTTCATCTTGTACATCGCCAGCAGGTCGATGTACTTCTTCACAAACTCGACGGGGAAGAAATGGCGACCCACGTCGAGGTGCATGCCACGGTAGACGAAGCGCGGTCGATCCTCGATATGCACGGCCGGGATGGACCAGCCGGACGTTCCCGCATTCGTGCCGCTAGGCGGCCCGATCAGCTGACGCAGAGTCTGCAGCCCGTAGAACAGGCCCGCGCCGGCGCTCGCCGAGATTGTCACCGAGTTCGGGCCCACCTCTAGTTTGTAGCCCTCGGGATCCGATCCGCTTCCCTCGCTCGAAAGCAACAGCAATACCGCGTTCTTCTCCGAACCGCTCGCGGGAGAGATGGCGATTGTCAGGTCGAGGCCGGTGGCGCTCCGCACCAAGTCCGCGGCGAAGCCCGCCAGCGACGCGAGCTCCGAATTGTCGGGGCTCGAGACGGCTATCGTTGTAGCGGCGCTGAGCTCGAAGGTCCCGGAGCCGGGGGTCAGGGCGACCGGTGACGGTATGACGTGGAATTGCATGGGCGTCTGGCCATCCTCCTGTCCAGCGGCGCGCAGGGGCTGCGCCGGGGCCAGGTTGGGAGCGGCTGTGAACAGCAGAGCGAGCCCTGCAAGACCCAGTATCGTCCGGCTGAATCGGTTCATGGTATCGTGCGGTAGCTGTGGGCGGTATTCGCGTCGGAACGCGCGAGCATAACCTCGTGCCGTCGGGCTGTCGTTTGTCGCCGCAGCATAGGACGTGCTCGAGCGTTTATCAACCGCCGGGCACGAGGCCGAACGGCAGGGAGGTGGCCGTGGCGGCTCGAGGACGATGACCCCGATTTCACACCGGGTGACAGGAGGGTAGATTGCGTCCTATAGCCTGAGTCGGATGATCCGAGAGCGAGCCGGGGAGGGACGCCATGGCCAGGTTTGCGGGGTTGCTGTTCTGCATCGTTCTGATGCTAGCCAGTGAGGAAGCCAATTCAGCGCAGGTCACTCAAGAATCCAACGACACGACGTGGTACACTGTGACGGGCGAGCGCCACGGGGTGAGCTTCTTCCGGCGGCATCGCTATGCCGAGGTCGAGTACGAAGCCGGTGAGACGCTCACGTTCGATCGCTACCACACCGTTGACGTGATGTACAGCTGGCTGAAGCGGTGGGCCGAAGAATACCCGGATCTGGTGGAGCTGTACGAGGTCGCCAGGAGCTTCGAGGGGCGACCGATACTGCAGGTCACTCTCACCAACGAGCAGACGGGCGCCGCAGTCGAGAAGCCGGCGGCGTTTTTCGAGGGCGGACGTCACAGCGGGGAGGTCACGAGCTCGGAGTCGGTGCTGTGGTTGATGCAATACCTGCTCGAGCGATACGGCGAAGACGAGGAGATCACCCGTCTACTCGACACCAAGGCCATCTACTTGAAGCCGCAGAACAACCCGGACGGCTCGAACATGTACTTGCACACGGCGCAGCGAAACCGTAGCTCGCTGCGGCCCCATGATTCGGATCGCGACGGCTTGTTCGATGAAGACCCGTACGAGGACCTGGACAGCGACGGGATCATCTACCAGCTACGCTGGCGAGTTCGGGAAGGTGAGGAGGACAAGGGGAACGCGGTCATCGACGAGCGTGACCCGAGCGGCCGTCTGATGAAGCGGGTGCGGGAGGGTGAGGGCGACTGGATCGTGGTCAGCGAGGGCGTGGACAACGACGGCGACGGCGAATTCAACGAAGACGGTATCGGCGGCCTCGACCTGCACCGCAACTACCCCGAGAACTGGCGACCCGACAGCGGACGGGACGCAACGAAACGCGGCTGGACCCAGTTCGGGGCAGGTGAGTTCCCGCTGAGCGAACCGGAGACGCGGGCGACGGTGCTGTGGCTGCTAACGCACCCGCACGTGTCGGTGGCCAACTCGATGGACACGAGGGTTCCCATGCACCTGCGGCCACCGTCCACGTCCAAGAGCGCCGAGCGGATGTTCCCCGAGGATCTGGCGTACTACGAGTACTTCGACAGCATCGGCCTGTCGATCACCGAGTACCCGTGGGCGGGCGACGTGTACGACACGTACATGACCCGCGTGCCCACCAACCCGATGACCGGTGATCCCAACATCCCGCGGCCGCTCTTCGGGCACGGCCCCGACTTCGGCTACTTCTACTACGGCGCCATCTGGTACGGAGACGAGCTTTGGAACGGCGGCCGCATGAAGGACTACAACGAAGATGGCCTGCTGGACGAGTTCGACGCTCTGACCTGGGATGATCAAGAGAACGACGGTCGAGGCTTTCGGGAGTGGGAGCCGTTCGAGCATCCGACGCTGGGCACGGTAGAGATCGGCGGGTTCCGGCCGAAGTTCTTTTCTCAGAATGGACCGGCGGAGCAGCTCGAGCACTGGATCAGTGTGCAAGCGCTGTTCAACTTGGAGATGGCGAAGCACCTGCCTCAGATCGACGACGTCACTGTCGAAGTGGACGAGAGCGAGGAGACGGCGGACAGCACGACCTACCGCGTGACTGTAAGCTGGAGGAACAGCGGCAGGCTGCCCACGGCGCTGACCCAGGCGCAGTTGATCAAGATCGTTCAGGAGGATCGTGTTCGGCTTCGCTTCGACTCGACGCTTGTGAAGAGAGAGGCGCCGGTCGTGCGCATCGTCGAGCCGGAGACACGCGACAAGGTCATGCGGGCCGGTTGGGCGCAGCCGGGTGAAGGGAATACCCTGGTCTTCGCAGTCCGGACCTACGGAGTGCCCGGTGTCGAGGGCGAAGTGGAAGTCATGTCAACGCGTGGCGGGCTGGTGAAGGCACCTCTCGTCTTAGGACGCCCGCGGGACGAGTGATTCCTAACGGGCGTCCACGCTTGCTCGCTGTTAGGGTCCCTCGGTCCAGCGGCGAATTTCACGCAGGCTGGTCCCTATGCGGATGTACGGCCGAGGCTGGTTGAGGGCAAAGGTACTGGCGTCGGCTAGGTACTCCTCGATGCCCAAGACTCCCACCGTGACCTCGGCGCCGCGGTAGAAGAGTGAGGCGGCCAGGCCCAAATCCCACGCGTCGTGCTCGACCGCGAGGCGGATGACGGCCTCCCTTCCGGCCTGGATGTCGATGATGGCGGAGCCAAAGAAGCCGTAGGTCCGGCCGCGGGTACTGTAGAGGGGATTATCCACCAGGAAGTGGCCAGCCCCCCAACCTAGCGTAATCACTGTGGCGATGGGCAGTCTGCCCGAGTACCAGACATAGGATGCGACGGCGTACGGAGAAGCCCGTTCGATGTAGTTCGTGTAGGCTTCACCCGCCCCCTTTGCACCGTGACGTCCGATATCGCTGGTGCCGAGGAGGTTCAACGCGCCGACGGAGACGGCCGGCCAGTATCTGCCGGACTGGATTGCCAGTACCTTCAGCGGGACTCCGAAGTCCTCTAGGCTATATGCTGTGATGCCGGTCTCGACCCGACCTCGCCACGTAAAGATCAGGCTCATGCCCTCGTCGAGGTCGCCTTCGCCGCCAACTTGGGGGAACGACGTTCCGACGCTAAAGTACAGGTCCCATTCGCTCGGTTCCATGAACCCGTGAGGCACCATGATGGCACCGGATCCATAGAGCAGGGTGTAGCCCGTGTACACGGGTGTTACGGGCCTAGTCGTGCCCCCCTGCCCGAATACGGGCTGGGCGACGCAACATGCGATGATGCAGGCGATACTTACGTATAGGAAGCTATGACGGAACATCGCTCCCTCGCCAAATATGAGCGCGGAGCCGGACTCGCAGGGGTTGTGCTCACACGGGGGCGATACCATTAAGCAAATAATAGATGCTTGCAGCAATCGAGTCCAGTGGCGTGGAGTGATGGCAGGCTGCGAACCGACGGGAGCGGGGAAAAAGAAGCCCAATCGTTGGCTTTCCGCGGGTGCCTTCTTGGCCTTTGCGGTCGTTCTGGGTGCGTGTGCGAGCGGCACTCCGGGTGGTTCCCCCGCCGACGGTAGCACGCGGATCATCTTCCTCGATGTGGGCCAGGGAGACGCTACGCTAATCCTATCCCCTGAGGGCAGGGTCGCTCTGGTCGACGCCGGCCCCAGCGATGTCGACCTCGTGAGCCAGCTTCGTCGACACGGCGTCGACACGGTGGACGTCGCCATCGCCACGCATCCCCACGCGGATCACATCGGCGGGATGGCCGCCGTCTTCAGCGAATTGCCCGTTCGCCACTATATGGATAACGGCGTCCCACACACGACGCGCACCTATCGACAGCTGATGGAGACGGTTCGACGGTCGGGCGTCACGTACCTCGAGGCGACCGGTCGTTCCCTGCGGCTGGGCAGCGTGTACCTGGGAGTGCTGCCACCGCCGTCAGATGCCGCGAGCCTGAACGACGGGTCCATCGGGATCGTGGTCGAGTTCGGCGCATTCGAGGCGCTGCTGACCGGCGACTCGGAAATCGAAGAGTTGAACCACTTCCTGGGCCTCGGCGTACCGGACGTCGACGTACTGAAGGCGGCGCACCACGGGTCTCGAGACGGGGTCTCTCCGGCCTGGCTGTCAGCTACGAAACCGGAGGTCGTTGTGATCTCGTGCGGGCGCGGCAATCCCTACGGCTACCCCCACTCATGGGCTCTGCGCTACTACGAGACGGTTGCCTCGGGGATCTATCGCACGGATACGGACGGGGAGATCATCGTCGTGGCACGCGAGGATGGGGAGTACTCGATCATCACGGGACGGACGCGAACGCTGGCGCAACGCGCGGGGCGTAGCGTCACCACCTCTTTCGACTGAGATGAGTAAAGCAAGGTACTACGCGGTGGATCGGATCGAGGGGGACCTGGTCGTGCTGATCGGCGACTCGGGGGAAGAGGTGTTGGCTTCGCTGGAAGAGTTGCCGACACCGCTCGAAGAGGGAACGGTCCTTAGGGTGCGCGTCGACGTCGAGGGCGGGCACGACTGGAAGCGAGCACGTATCGACCGCGCAGAGACGAAGCGCCGACGCAGGGAGGCGGAGGCACTGCTGCGGGAGCTGAGGAAGAGGGATCCGGGCGGCGACGTCGAGCTGTAGGCAGGCGCTAGTACGAGGCCATACGAATATCCAATAGCCAACAGCCATTGGTGAATTGACAAGTTCTGTTCGAGTATCGATGCTCGCGATGCTCGATATTCGATATTCGATATTCGATGTTCGGTGGGGTGCTCGATGTTCGGCTGGGTGTTCGAGGCGGGGCTCGGGTTGGGGAGGACTAGAGACTCGTCTGCGGCGTGTCCGGAAACCCGGGAGCACCCCTGGATCGTAGGGTTGGGAAAGAGATGAGCGATCCATTCGTGAAGTACGACGCGCTCGTCAAGGAGCTCGAGCGGGAGCCGCACGTCGGCCCGGAGCGCGCTGCGGCGCGGCCGCGGCGCAGCGCGCGAGCGTGGGCGAGAGTCTGGGCGTTCCGGGCGCTGCTTCTGGCGGCGGCGCTCGTACTGCCGTTCTACATCCTGGTGGGCGTGTCGGTCATGCTCTATCGATACCAGAGCGTTCCCACCTGGCCCGCTTTGCTGGCGGGAGTCCTGCTTACTTTCCTGATTCTGCTGCTCTATGCGTCGCGGGTAGCCAAGCGACTCTCCGGAAAGCATCGGGTCCCGGCGGGCCTGTCGAAGGCGATGCTCGCCCTAGTGGCGGCGTATGCGGTCTATGCGCTCGTGTATCTGTCGGGCCTCAACGTGAAGAACGAGGACCTGAGAAGTGAGTACCGGTCACTACACCCGTTGCTGCGCGTCGCGACCAGCACGTTCATATTAGTGGACGGCGATCTGGTGATTACGGATATGGAGCGACAGGCTGCGGACTACGAGCGAATGCGGCTGCCCGTGTATGAGAGGTCCCTGCATTTCGTTCAGGAAGACGGGTACGCGCACGCGGTTGATCTGAGGACCATCGGCCGCAGCGAGTGGCGAAACTTCATGATGCAGGTCTGCTTCAGGGCGATGGGGTTCCGGACCCTGAGGCACGTCGGCACGGCCGACCACCTGCACGTTTCGCTGCCTCTGCCCGATTGATCGCATCGTTCGGCGACCCCCGAGCAAAGGCGGAGGGAGATGGAGAAACTGATCCGTTGTTGGGACGGCGAGTGCGTGATCGTGCGGTACGATAACGAAGCCGACGCGTGGATGTTCATCGCGATACACTCGACGGTGCTGGGCAACGCGACGGGCGGCACGCGGATGAAAGTGTACGAGACTTCGGCGGACGGGCTGCGTGACGCACAACGTCTGGCGGCCGGGATGACCTACAAGTGGGCGGGGGTCGATTTCCCGCAAGGCGGTGCCAAAGGCGTGATCGCGCTGTCGCGGCCCGTGGACGAAGAAGCGCGGGATCGACTGCTGGAGCGCTACGGCGAGCTGGTCGAGTCACTGCGGGGCGCGTTCTCCACCGGTGCGGATCTCGGTGTGGGCCCAGAGCAGATCAAGGTCATCGCTCGAGAGACGACCCACGTCTTCGGCATGCGGGGTGGTGGCGATCCGGGTCCCTGGACGGCGCTGGGCGTGTTTACCGCGATCCAGGCCGTGGCCGAGGCTCTGTTTGGTAGCGCCGACCTG
>JBDHHL010000172.1:0-8564 GCA_039589375.1 Gemmatimonadota bacterium
GACGATGAGCAGGATGTTGGGCCTGTCGTTCGCACTCTGCCCCACAGCGCCGCCGACGGCACCCATCAAGAGCAGAAATCCCACCAGGAGAAGTGAAGCGCCGGCGCTCGAAGGTCTCATCATGTCAGCCTCCCCTAATCGTCGTTCTTTTGCTCTCGTTGCCGACCGGCTCGGGGCACCGGGAAGAAGAGCTGCGCGAGCAGGCTCGCCTGAGCCTCCACCGTCTCAGGTTCCCGTGGATCCCGGCCGGTCAGGAGCTCGACCTCGCGTCTTAGTGAAAACACCGTTGCGGCGACGCCTACCAGGGAGTAGTAGAGCAGCACAGGGTCACCGGGCAGCATGGTGCCCGCCTTCTGCGCAGCTTCGATCTCCCCGCAAAGCAGTTCGAACACGGGCCGCAATCGGGTCTCCACAACCCCGGCCAGATCCGGCTCGCCGCAGACGCTGGCGTCTACCATCAGCTTGTGCAGCTCCGGCTGCTCCGCTGCGAAACGCACATAGTCCTGAAAGACAATCCTGAGCTTGCTCGCCGGATCCAGTCCCTCCAGCGCCTCGAACCGCGGGTGGAACCGCTCGAGGAACGCATCGATCGTGTCCTGCGCCACCGCCACCCAAAGATCCGCTTTGGTGGGGAAGTGATACATGAGGAGCGGCTGCGCCACTTCGGCCCGTGCCGCGATCTCGTGCGTGCTCGCACCCCTGTAGCCCTGCTCAGCAAAAATGCACGACGCGGCGGCGACGATCCTCTCTTGAGTCTCTCGGCTGCGCTGCTGTCTGGGCTCACGAGTACGCGAGGTGCTCCCCGAGCTGGCGTCGGCTGACAAGAGCTCTATTGCCTCCCGGACTTGGCCTCAAGATTGTGCGAAGTTTCTAAAATATATCGAATGATAAAATAACGCAAACTGCTCTGCTAATTGGTGCCTTGAGAAACGCGGACTTTCGTAGTGACGTCAAAACGATATGCCGACAGGAAAGTATGCCTTCTGACAGGCGCGTGAATCGGTCAGCCGTGGCATCACCACGTGCCGCCCGGAGCTGGCATGTCGGAGGGATCCCGCCGAGAGCCTTGACGGCTCCGTTGCAGCAAGCCCCCCTGCTCGCTACGACCAGAGGATTAGCAAGGATACAACTAGAATGAGTGCGGCAACCACCGGAAGCATCCATCGTGTCCGACGGTCGACCGTCTTCGCGCGCTCCGCAGATCCGGCCGCTTCCAATCGCTGCACCCAAATGCTCTCCAAGATCAGCGAGGCGGCGATCGCGTAGCACACGATCAGCACGACATCGGCGAACGTCGGGTAGTGGAGCCGGGGTAGGTCTTGGGAGATCACGGTGTGCGAAGCCACCACAGTGAGCAGCGCAATAAACCCCACACGCAGCCGCTGCTCCGTCGCCTGCCAGAACGCAATCCACGTAAGCATCATGACGAAGAAGAGAGGTATCATGAAACGGAGCACGTAGTGTCCGAAGTGGCGGCGCGGGTGGATGCGGAAGGTGTAGGTCGAAAATGCTTGGTTGTCGCGAACCTCGGAGTGGACACCGAGCAGTGCCTCCGTGCTGGTCACGAACCACTCGGGCGTCTGGAAGTCGGGATCGAACCCCGTCTGCTCAGCGTTGGCAGAAAAGACAACCTCGTCACGGTCCCAGGCGAACGACTGGAACTCAAGGTCTAAGGTTTGTGCATCGAAGGGGAATCGTCGGAGGTCGAGTTCGGCGTTCAAGATCGCTCCGAAGCGCTCTTCGTACTCGACCGTGCCATCGCGTAAGACTGTCAGACTAACGTCTCGGTCTGGCGCTGCTCTACCTCGTTCTGTATCTCGATATCCGGTGACCAGATCTCGCTCAACTTCTCTTCGGCTTCCTCATCCTGGAATACCTTTGCTTCGAGCCCTTCGATTGAGAACGCAAGGCGTGGGTCCTTCCAGGAAAGGTCGATGAAGATCTCGACTTCGAAGGTGGGAAACGCCTCGGAAGGGTCGGAGACACGGCTCAGCCCCAACAGGTAGACGCCCACCTCCACTTCACTTGGGCGGACTGGCGGCACCACATATGTCGGCACATCGGCCGATGAGGGCTGTTGGGCCGCCGCGCCCGGACACAAGAAGCCCGTTGCCAGCACGAGCTCAG
Organism: Gemmatimonadota bacterium; assembly: GCA_039589375.1. Taxonomy (GTDB): domain Bacteria; phylum Gemmatimonadota; class Gemmatimonadetes; order Palauibacterales; family KS3-K002; genus JASFMO01. Next base: position 2,128 of record JBDHHL010000172.1, read on the forward strand.
CGAGCAGCACGCTCGAAACGCTCCGGCGTATCGGCGTGACCGAAGCGGTCATTGTGCCGGCGAAGCGGCGTGCCGCAAGCAGACCGAACCCACCCCTGATTCGCGATCCAGCAATTCCAACTACCTTTCCTTACGGTTGACCCTGCCCCCGCAACTACCGTTGCACCGCACCACGTTGTCGTTCAAGATCGTGCTGACGCCTACCGAAGAGAATAACACAATGTGCGCCTAAAAGGCTGACCGTGCAAAGTGATCGGGATCGGGACTGGCATTCCAAACGCCGCCTGCCTCAAGGTGGTAACGTCGGGGTGAGCATCTTGGCCGAGTACAACTACAGCAAGCCCGACAACCTCGCCATTGGCACTGCGGTGCACGCCATGCTCTGGTCGTCGACGTTCGTTTTCACTTGCCGAACGAATCCCACCACGGAAGCGACCGGCCCCTGTTGCCCAAGTCGCAGCAACTGCCGATACTTACGCCTCTTGCATCTCAGAACGACCACCCACCTGCGGCGCCGCTTCGCCGCGGACTGTGGATTGGCCGGGAACGGCACGTCCCGGTCCCCGTTGGAAGGACGAAGATGCCTACGTATCGATTTCTCTCAATCTGCCTGGTTCTGGTTCTGGGCGCCTGCAAGGTCGGCCCGGACTACGCGGAGCCCGAAGTCTCAATCAAGGACGAGTGGCGCGCTTCCGTCGAGGCCGAGATGTCGCAGGAAGAGCCCGATATCGAGAAGTGGTGGGAAAGCCTCGAAGATCCTGTCCTCACGGAGCTCATCCGCCAGGCCGAAATCGCGAATCTGGACCTGCGGATCGCGGTCGCCCGGGTGTCGGAGGCCCGGGCGCTGCGCGGCATCGCCAAGGGCGACCTGTTCCCGAACCTCGTCCTGGATGGAGCGTACTCGTACACCAGGGTCTCCGAGAACAGCCCCACGGGCCAGATTATCATCGGCACGGGCGGCGAAGTCGAGCCGGTGGAGCAGTGGCAGACGTCGGCCGGCTCGTTCTGGGAAATCGACCTCTTTGGCCGCATCCGACGTCGGGTCGAGGCGTCTACGGCCCAGTTCGAGGCCACCATCGAGGACTACCGCGACGTGCTGGTCTCGCTCTACGCCGAGGTGGCGCTCAACTACGTCGACGCGCGTGCGTTGCAGCAGCGCCTGGACTTCGCGCGCCAGAACGTGGTGGCCCAGCGAGAAAGCCTGGAGCTCACCCGCGACCGTTTCGACGCCGGCCTGACGTCGGCTCTGGACGTCGCCCAGGCGGAGCAGAACCTGGCGCAGACCGAGTCCTCCATCCCGACGTTGCAGACCGGGCTCAACGCCGCCCTCAATCGACTGGCCGTGCTGCTGGGCGAGCAGCCGGGCGCGCTGCACGACGAGCTGATGACCGATGGGAGAGAGATCCCGGCAGTGCCGACCGACATCACGACCGGCGTCCCCGCCGACATCCTGCGGCGTCGCCCGGATGTGCGCCGCGCCGAACGCCAACTGGCCGCGCAGACCGCCCTGATCGGCGTGGCGAAAGCGGACCTCTACCCCACGTTCTCGATTAGCGGCTTCGTCGAGGCGGTGGCCGGATCCTTTTCTGGGATGTTCGAGGAGGAGAGCGTCGGCTGGGGGGTCATTCCGGGATTTCGCTGGGACCTGTTCCAGGGCGGCAAAATCCGCAACAACATCCGCGCCGAGGAAGCTCGAACGGAGCAGGCGCTGCTAGCCTACCAGCAGACCATCCTTCTCGCGCTTGAGGAGGTTGAGGATGCGCTGGTCGCTTACGACCGCGAGCTCGTCCGCCGCGAGCGGCTGCGCGACGCCGTGGACGCCAGTCAGCGCGCCGTGGACCTGGTGCGCACCCAGTACATATCGGGACTGACCAACTTCCAGAACCTGCTGGACACCCAACGATCTCTGTTCCGCCAGGAGGACGAGCTGGCCGTTAGCGATGGTCAGGTCGTTCAGAACCTGATCCTGTTGAACCGGGCGCTGGGTGGCGGGTGGTCGCTGCAGCCGGAAGCGCCCGACCGTATGACCGATTCGCCGGATCGCGCCGACGTGGGAGGCGATCCGGACGGTGGATCTCCGTCGCAGTCAAACCAGAGCGGAAGCGAAGGACTAGATCAATGAACAGAATTCGTGGAATGGCTTGGGCCCTGCTGGCTGCCACTGTCGTAGGCGCGTGCGGAGGAGGCGGAGGCGAGGGTCCGCCGCCCCCCCAGGTAACGGTGGCCACACCAGAGCGCCGCGACGTGCAGACCTACGGTGAGTTCACGGGCACGACGCGCGCCATCGAGGAGGCCCGGATCCGGGCTCGGGTCGCCGGGACCCTGGAAGCGATGCACTTCACGCCGTCGTCTCTTGTGAACGCGGGGGATGTACTCTTTATCATAGAGCCCGAGCCCTACCAGGCCGCGTTCGACGAAGCCGAAGCGGCCCTCGCCAGCGCCGAGAGCGAGCTGGCGCGAGCCGAGTCGGACCTCGAGCGAATCCAGTTGGCCATCCAGTCCAACGCGGTCAGCCGGCAGGACCTGGATCGAGCGCAGGCCACCCGCGACCAGGCCGAAGCAGCAGTGCTGGGTGCGCGGGCCCGGCGCGACAACGCCAGGATCAACCTCGGATACACTCGGGTCACCACACCGGTCTCGGGGCAGGTCAGCCGCAACTTCGTCGACATCGGGAACCTGGTGGGCGCCGGCGAGCCGACGATCCTCACCACCGTGACGCGCGTCAACCCCATCTTTGCCTATTTCGACGCGCCCGAACGACTAGTACTCGACTTCCTCGCTGCACGCAGAGACACCACGCTGACCGACGAAGAGAGCTCGCAGGTCGGCCGAGTCCTGGTAGCGACCGCCGCCGACGTGGACTACCCGCACGAAGGCGAGATCGACTTCATCGACAACACCGTAAACCCCGCGACGGGAACCATCGAAATGCGGGCCGTAGTGCAGAACCCCGAGAACTTGTTGTTCCCGGGGCTGTTCGTGCGTTTGCGGGTGCTGGGCCGGATCCGACCGAACGCCATCCTGGTGGCAGAGCCGGCGATCGGGACCGACCTGGGAGGCAAGTACGTGCTGGTGGTGGGCGACGATGACGTGGTGGAACAGCGCTACGTAACCCTCGGCCCGCGCCAGGACGACGGCACTTATGTCGTCGAGTCAGGACTCGACGGGAGCGAGCGTTATATCGTGAACGGGATGCTGCGGGCCCGGCCCGGGTTCCCGGCGGCGCCGCAGACGGAAGCGGAGATCGCAGCGACGGCTTCCCAGACCGACGCTGCGACGGAGAGGAACTGAGCCATGGGCGCATTCAGCTCCATGTTCATCAATCGGCCCATCTTCGCGATGGTCATCTCCATCGTGATCGTGCTCATGGGTACCCTCTCGATCCCCCTGCTTCCCGTGGCCAGTATGCCGGACATCACGCCGCCCACGGTCAAGGTGTCGACCAGCTTCCCGGGCGCCAACGCGCAGGTGGTGGAGGAGACGGTCACTAGCCCGATCGAGCAACAGGTGAACGGCGTCGAGAACATGATCTACATGGCGTCCAAGAGTTCCAGCGACGGCAGCATGGATCTCACCGTCACCTTCAAGATCGGGACCGACCCGGATATGGCCGCCGTTCTCACGCAAAACCGCGTCGCCATCGCCGAGCCGCTGCTGCCCGAGGACGTCAAACGCCAGGGCGTCAAGACAGAGAAGCAGTCCACCTCGATGGTCATGGCCGTCGTGCTACGATCTCCCGACGGGAGCTATGACGACGTCTACCTCAGCAACTATGCCACTACACAGATCAAGGACGTGCTCGCCCGCGTCGACGGAGTCGGAAGCGTCACGATCTTCGGCGCCAAGGACTTCGGCATGCGGATCTGGATCGATCCGGCGAAGCTGAAGGCCCGCGGGCTGACGACCGACGAAGTGGTGATGGCACTGCGTGAGCAAAACGTGCAGGTGGCGGCGGGCCAGATCGGCGCGCCACCGATGGCAGCGGGCCAGAACTTCCAGTACAACATCACCACGCTCGGGCGGCTCGCCGATCCCCAGCAGTTCGAGAACATCATCCTCAAGGTGGGGGACGAGGGCGAGCTGGTGCGTGTCCGCGACGTGGCGCGCGTCGAGTTGGGATCCCAGAACTACTCGTGGTACGCGGAACTGGACGGAGGACCGGCGAGTCTGCTCGGCATCTATCAGTTGCCTGGAGCCAACGCGGTCGAGGTGGCATCGGGTGTGACGGCAGCAATGGACGAGTTGTCTACACGGTTCCCTGGGGGCTTGGAGTACGTGATCCCGTACGACAGCACCCGTTACATAAGGCAATCGATCAAGGAGGTGATAACGACCTTGATCATGGCGGTGGTGCTCGTGATCCTGGTCGTATTCATCTTCCTGCAGGATCCCCGCGCTACTCTGATCCCGACCGTCGCGATCCCTGTCTCGCTGATCGGCACTTTCGCTGTCTTGCTCGCCGCCGGCCTCTCCATCAACAACCTCAGTCTTTTCGGTCTGATTTTGGCCATCGGCATCGTGGTCGACGACTCGATCATGGTGACCGAGAACACGATGCGGGTCATGGATGACGAGGGCCTGCCGCCGAAAGAAGCAGCCAGCAAGACGATGTACGAGGTCGGCGGGGCCGTCGTCGCCACGACGCTGGTCCTGCTGGCGGTGTTCGTACCGACGATGGTGATGCCGGGACTCACAGGCCGCCTTTACAAGCAATTCGCGACCACGATCTCGGTGGCAACGGTCCTCTCGTCGATCAACGCGCTGACACTCAGCCCGGCGCTCTGCGGCCTGGTCCTGCGGCCATCCGGCGAGAAGAAGAAGCAGGGCCGCTTCTTCACCTGGTTCAACGACCGGTTCGACCGCACGACAACGGGTTACATGGGGATCGTCAATCGCATGCTGCGAAAGACCGGCGCCGTGATGATAGCCTACGCTGCCATGCTGGTCCTCATGTTCCTCGGCTTCTCCGCGATGCCCGGAGGCTTCGTTCCCGGCGAAGACGAGGGCTACTTCTTCGTGAATGCAGAGCTACCCTCGGGTGCCTCACTCGAGCGGACTCAACAGGTGATGGACGAGGCCGGCGAGATCTTCATGGCCATGCCGGGCGTACAGAACGTAATCACCGTGGGCGGCTACTCGCTGCTCAACGGCACTGCCGGCACGAACTTCGGATTCTCCATCATCACTCTGGACCACTGGGACGATCGGGGCGGATTCGACATGTCGCTCTGGGGTCTATTGCTACGCGGCCAGCCGCAGCTGGCGCAGATCCGTGAAGCCATTGCGTTTTCTTTCCCGCCGCCGCCCATCCAGGGGTTGGGCGCGGCCGGCGGCTTCGAGATGCAGCTGCAAGATCGAGGAGGGATCGGGCTGATTCAGCTCGAGACGTTCGCAAACGACATGGTGGCCGCGGGGAATGCGAGCCCAGTCCTCATGCGGTTGAATCAGAACTTCCGGGCGAACGTGCCGCAGCTTTTCGCCGACGTGGACCGCGAAAAAGTCAAGACGCTCGGAGTCCCATTACAGACGGTCTTCAACACTTTGCAGGCGAACCTGGGCTCGGCCTACGTCAACGACTTCAACCTTTTCGGGCGCACCTGGCGGGTGATGGTCCAGGCCGACCAGCAGTTCCGAGCCAATGCCGACGACATCCAGCGGCTCGAAGTCCGGGACGCCCAGGGCAATATGATCCCCCTCGGCACGCTGGCCTCGGTGCGAGACACGGTGGGGCCGCAGACCGTGAACCGATTCAACCTGTTCCGATCTGCCACTCTGACGGGCAGTCCTGCATCTGGATACTCGGAGGGGCAAGCGACAGACGAGATCGAGCGGCTCGCAGGCCAGCTCCTGCCGCCGCAGATGGACTTCGAGTGGTCCGGCGTGACGTTCCAGCAGAAGGAGGCGGGCAACGTGGCGCCTCTCATCTTCACGCTCGCCATCGTCTTCGCCTTCCTGTTCCTGGCGGCTCAGTACGAGAGCTGGGCGAATCCTCTCTCGGTGATGATGTCGGTGCCGATGGCGATACTGGGGGCCGCGGGCTTCACCCTGCTGCGCGGCTTCATCCAGCCGATGGAGAATAACGTCTACATGCAGATCGGCATCGTCCTGCTCATCGCGCTCTCGGCGAAGACGGCTATCCTCATCGTCGAGTTCGCCAAGCAGCAGCACGAGAAGGAGGGCAAGGGAATCATCGAGGCCGCCGCCGAAGCGGCGCGCCTGAGATTTCGGCCCATCCTGATGACCGCCTTCTCGTTCATACTCGGGGTGGTCCCGCTGGTGATCGCCAGCGGCGCGGGCGCGCGCAGCCGGGTCTCGCTGGGCACGGCCGTGTTCGGCGGGATGCTGGTCTATACGCTCCTGGGAGTGTTCTTCATCCCGGTGCTGTACGCGGTGATCGAGCGCGGCTACCAACGGCTGCGCGGCAAACAGGAAACGGC